>JASLRP010000571.1 GCA_030743915.1 SAR202 cluster bacterium
TTCAGAAGGTCGATCACCCCGTCGCGGGTGAGGTCGAGCTTCCCGGCTTGCCTCTGAGTTTCAGCGCAACTCCCGCAGAAGCCATAAAACCCGCACCGACACTGGGACAGCACAATGAACGAGTCTACAGTGAGTGGCTGGGGTTAAGCATCGACGAAATATCACGGCTGAGCGCCGAAGGAACAATCTAGCGGCACGTATCGAGTATTGGACAAGAAAGCATGACATCTGTGGGGAATAAGCGAAAGAAATCGGTACTGGGTAACCTTCGCGTTGTCGACCTGTCTATGGGCTGGGCTGGTCCGCTGGTGGCCATGCTTTTGGCCGATTTCGGGGCTCAGATAATCAAGATCGAGTCGATTCGCCACCTCGACTGGTGGCGTGGCGGCGTAGGCCAGAACCCTGATGAACGCGAATATGAGAAGAGAGCAAACTTCAACGGCGTCAACCGCAATAAGCTCGGCACGACTCTCGACCTCAATGATCCCCGCTGCCTGGATGGGGTACGAGAACTGATCGGCATCTCCGACGTTCTAGTGGAAAACTTTACGCCCCGCGTGATGAGGAATTGGGGACTCACTTACGACAAAGTCCGCGAGATCAACCCCAGTATAGTCATGATCTCAATGCCAGGATTCGGCAGCGCCGGCCCCTGGCGAAATTACGCCGGATTCGGCAACACCATCGAGTCCCTGTCTGGCGTTGCAACCCTAACCGGCTGGCCCGACGGTCCTCCTGTGTTGCAGTCGAACGCGTACGGCGATCCCGTCAGCGGTCTCGGCGCGGCAATCGGCGTGCTCATGGCGCTGGTGCACCGGTCACGCACTGGAGAGGGTCAACACGTCGAGATTTCCCATCAAGAAATGGTCATTCACCACATCGCTCCGGCCATGATGGACTACATCATGAACGGACGAGTCCACACGCGAATAGGCAACCGGAATCCGGCCATGGCGCCTCACGGCGTATACCCATGTTCTGGAGAGGATCAGTGGATAGCCATCGCAGTTAATTCGGATGTGGAATGGGAATCGCTGTGCGGTATCCTCGGCCATCCGGAGATTGCAAAAGATCTCCGCTTCGACAATCTGGGCGATCGGCAAGATAACCACGACGACATGGATGACCTGATTTCCTCCAAGACAGCGCAGTGGGACAAGGTCGAACTTGCCCAACGGCTTCAAGACGTTGGGATCGCGGCCTCACCGGTGAACGACGCGGCTGAGGCACTGGCTGATCCGCAGGTCATGGCGCGGGACAGCTTCGTCTGGATCGACAGGAAGTACATTGGAAACCATCCTTATCCCAACGTTACCGCCCGTCTGAGCAAGACTCCCGGTGAAGTATACAAAGCGACCCCGACGCTCGGCGAAGACAACGAGTTCGTGCTGAGCGAAGTGCTGGGCATGAAGCCGGATGTCCTCGTAGAACTGAAACGTGATGGCCTGATCGGCGACGAGGCGTACTTGGGATAAATGAAATGTGCGTGTCGACATTTGCCCACCTCGGAGCAAATACAGGAGCCCAGCATGGGCACGATATGAAACGGGAAGATTGGGGAATGGTAAAATACGCCTTACTTGAGCAATCTCGTAAGGTGCCAATGGACCTACCTCGATATACATTCGTGCTACTCTAAAGGGAGCGTGTCGAATAACCCCAGGAATGGCCCCAGTAGACACTCCCCGACAAGATCATTGATCATGCGGTTGAATCTGGCGCCTGAGGTGCTGGCACAGCCAGCGTGTCCCGTTGTTGTAAGAAAGGAACAGTATGTCATCAGAAGAGATTTACTCCGAGCTCCCCGCAATGCCGATCGCCGATCCGGTGGCCTGGGTGGGCGTGGAGGTTGTGGGACTTGTAGATGCGCCAACGTCCTTGGACATCGGGGACCTTGCCCGATTATCCCAGGCGAAGACCGTCCAGGATTTCCGATGCCATGACGGCTGGGTAGCGCCCGCGCAAAGGTGGGAAGGCGTCCCAGTATCGACAGTATTGGACCAGGCACGTGCCTCTGTCGACGCCAAATATGTGAACTTCAGTTGTGGTGACTTTAGCCAAACTCTAACGCTGGAAGAGGCCAACGCGCCAGATACTTTGCTCGCGCTCCAGCTTAACGACGTGCCACTGCCCCAAGAGAACGGAGGCCCATGTAGGCTGGTGGCAGGGGATAGGATGGGCCCTGCCCACGTTAAGTGGGTCCAGCGCATTGAGGTTACCAATTCGGCCCCTGACCACGTTGCTTGAAGCTCTTTGCTGATTAGGTCAAGCCTTACGTCAAACAGGTCGCTCCGAGATACGTCACACTGACCATTCACCCGACCTGGCACAGGCGATGTAATTCATCGATGCATTCGTCACATCAGAGTATCTCCAGGGCGATCAGTGAAGTCCGATTCATCTTAGGCGCTCCAAAAGGCGAGCCGATTCCAATTGACGGAGGCAGGTCGAAAGCTTTATGCGAAACGAGCGGGTGTTGAAGGAACGACATCATGGGGAGCCCAGCGTTTCGATCTGCGCCGGAGCCGCTATCGGGGATTGGCCGAGACCCTCTTGCAGGATTCGGCGACTGAGGCGAAGATTGAAAAACGGGTTTACCCGCATTTGCTTCGTCACTCGGTGGTAACAAC
Organism: SAR202 cluster bacterium; assembly: GCA_030743915.1. GTDB lineage: Bacteria > Chloroflexota > Dehalococcoidia > Lucifugimonadales > UBA1123 > UBA1123. The sequence continues at coordinate 2,631 of JASLRP010000571.1, forward strand.
CCTTCTGGAACGCGGCATGTCCTCGGAGCAGATACAGAAGTTCTTGGGACACTCCAATCTCGGGACGACGCAGATTTGTGCGGAATCAACCGCAGAGATAATCAAGGAGAGTTGCCAGGCGGCGTTGGGAGGATGAGGGATAGGGTGTGTCAATGAATAATCCCGATTCGAAGGGTCGGGCCAATATGTCCAGAGTCGACACACCCCGCACTATTCAGTTGAAGAGACGTCGTTCCGGCGGGCAAGACTATATCCGGACTCGATATCTTCGGCAACCTGATGGGTCGACGCCCTAAATTCAGGCGAGCCCACATGTCGATGGGAGCCTTATGGAAAATGACGTTCAGCTTGAATAGTATTCAAAAAAGCAGTTCAGCGAATAGGTTTGTCGAGAAGTTTCGGTCAACGCCGACAGAATCATCCGATCGCAGAAAGTCCATCTATTCTGCCCTTATTGCGAAGTCCAGATACGTTTCAAGCGGGGATTTCAAGCGCATCGCGCCGAGTGACCTCGAAATCCTATTTGAAGACTATGATCGCCAGTATTTCCGCGGATTTATGTCGGAAACCTTCCAGACAATTAGCCCCGCCTCGGTGGCCTTCCGACTTTCTAAGCGAATGACGAGTGTCGGAGGTTCAACCAGTCTTCGCAAGAAAAAAGACCCCTCAGGGAGTCCGGCGGCCGAATCCGAGATCACAATCGCGATCGATATGCTCTATCAGCAATTCAAGAGTGGAGATGGAGTAGTGATAGTCAACGGACTTGAATGCTCCGATCGGTTGCTGGCTCTGTAGAGTGTATTCGAACATGAAATCATCCACCTGTTAGAGTTAACGCTGTGGGAGCGCTCAAGCTGTAAAAAGGATCGGTTCCAGAAAATGGCCAACGAGGTATTCGATCATACTAAATTTTCACATCAAATGATTACCCGAAAGGAACGAGCTGCCAGAGATCATGGCATTAGACCAGGCTCAAAGGTTTCCTTCGAATTTGACGGCGCTGAATGCGAGGGATTCGTTAGCCGAGTTACCAAGAGAGCGACGATCCTGGTTAAGAGCAGTGAGGGCGACCTCTACAAAGACGGTAATCGATATCTAAAATGTAGTAGTCAATACTTAATCTGACGGATGTGAATTATCCGACAGGGATCGGCCGCATAGTCTCTCTGTCCGATCCGTCGTGTGCCCGGCCCAAGTCCTTCTCCAAGGCCATGCGCTTGTTTCTCTTCACATCATGCTCCCCAAAGCTCCGCTAGATCCCCTCGGCAGAACAGTCAAGACAGGTTCGCCAACAGTATCCGAACGTTTTCGGCCCCGGTCCAACGACCCTGCCGTCCGAACTCCCTCCACACTTGCCAATCAGTCTCATATTCCAGCAACCTAATCTTCGCATCGAAACGGTGTGCTCTCAACGCCTTTCGTTACCAAACAGCAGACAGGATCGTCACATGCTCATCGTGCACGCCCGCGTTTCAACTCATGACCAAAACTCGATCTTCAACAGAATGCTCTGAACTCAGCCAAATGCGAGAGAATTTCCATTAACGAAATCCCCGGCGTCCGAGCGAACCGCCCCGGCCCGGACCAAGCCCTTGAGATGACTCACGCCGGTAACACCCTGATCGCCGAATTATTCGACCGATCAGAGCAGTCTCTCAAACACCTGATCGAACTCATCAGATCTGACCCGTTCCCGATTCACGCTAGGACGCACCTGGATGTGCGGCCCGCTACTCGGCAATTGGATATAGTCCCGTTTACAGGCATAAGACGAATGAGATTGAGAAGGTTCTGTCTATCGTAACCCCAGCTCCACCAATCGTAACTTTCAAACACCAAGACGTGATATCGTTCTTCGCGTTTCGCGTTGATGGTGATCAGAGGACAGTATTCGGTTGCGCATTTGAACGCGAAGTTCTTTGCTGTGCTCGATTAGCCGGACGACTCTGCCGCTGCGCCATCAATATCATGGGCGATCAAAGTTTGGCAGAAATCTACCTCTGAATAGTCACCATCTCGGTGATCGACACACGGTTTGTTCTGAATGCAACCCCAGCTAATTCTCCAGGTGGGCGATTGCGGCGCGTGACAAATGTTTCTGTTACAGCACATGCTGTCAGTCACCCCCACTTCCCCTGATACCGGTGTAACTTTGCGTGTGTACCGAACCAATCAATCTCCAATTCGGCCATCTGATCGGCCTGCCTCTCCTCCCTTTTGTGGAGTGAGATTGGAAACGCATTGGGATAAACTAGCCTCGGAGCTCCATCGACGCCGCTCTTTTCCGATGGACCGCCTCAACTTGGCGAACCTTCGTTGCAAATTGCCAATAGGGAGAATCACCAGGTTCGATCGGACGCTTCAAGACAAGTTTCACTGGCCTGGAGTTGCCCCAATTTTGTCCGTGAAGAAGACGAGTTCTACGACATACACCATTCCATTGGAATACGGGAAGGCGTGTAAAACTTCAGCAAAAGTGGGACTGGGATAATGATTGCCGAGCCTCCTCGGCGAGTCATGATCGAAAGTGCGACCGGCGCAGCGCCTTGTTTGTGATCTGTCGATTCGTTCTCGAAGTGGCTCAAGGCGCCCACTGAACAGGCGAGTAGAAATCAGTAATTAGGAGACTTTCACGAAAACAGATAGGAAGCCCTGCCCAAGGCAGATCTGCCAGGCTACGGATGTGCTTCGATCTACCCCGATCGTAACCCATCTCCAGCGAGATTACGGGAGAGTCATTGTTGCTGAATGCCTACAGTAATGACTAGTCAGACATCGCGGAGATGATACTCGACTGTGCTTGCTTATCCATCAGCGCCGTTTCGAAATAGTCGGCATTCACCAGGGGTTTCTCTATCTCGTATGTTGATAGTGCTTTCTCGAAGTGTGAGCAGTCGTAGGCGCTTTCGTGGACCAGGTATGACCCGATGTCGTCCAGGGATTGGGCCAGGACGATCAGCAACGGATCGTCGTCGGTTTTTGCCTTTGCGTACAGTCTGGATTTCCATTCATCGACCGATACCTGCTCAGAGACGTTTCCCGTATCCACCAGCAGATTGAAGACTGTCTCGGCGGGTGTCGGGTCGTTTTGGACTACGTTGTAGGCCTGCCCGAGGTGGGAAGGCGAACTGGCGAACCGTGTGATGGCGTTGACCAGAAAGTCGATTGGAGTGATTTCGAACATCCAGTTGACGTTTGTGGGCACGCAATTCACGTTGATGCAGGCGTCGATGATCATGCTCTGGAAGTCGTTGGGATTGCCTTTGCCGGTGACGCTGTGATGCCCAATGTTGCCCGGCCGATATATGGACACGGGCAGGCCTCTGGAGGCGGCTTCCCAGACCAGGGTTTCGGCAACCCATTTCGCCTGGCTGTACCCGTCTTCCAAGCGATCGGCAAATGGGCCGATATCGTCGCTCTCCAAAATGGGGCTGTCGTTCTGCCTTGGGAACACTCCGTTGGTGGATACGTGATACAGGGGTTTGGTCACCGATTCGCACGCGAACCGCAAGACCTCGCGAGTCCCATCGACGATTGAGGGCTTGACCACAGGGTAGGAATAGACGTAATTCACCAGAGCGGCGCAGTGGAATATGGCGTCGATTTTATCAGCCAGTTCACCGAAATGATCAGGCGACAGGCCGAAATTCCTCTCTGTCAGGTCTCCGACCACAGGGACAATGCGCTTTTCCATGTCCTGATCGCGCAACCCGTAGCTTTCCAGGTTTTGGACGATCCGGTTCAAGGCTTCCTCTGAGGACCCTGTTTTCGTCCGCGCCAGCGTATATATTTTCACGTGGTCGCCTGTGGACCTCAGCAATTCGTGCAGCAGGAATCCTCCCAGGAATCCCGTTGCTCCGGTGAGGAAGATCGAGTCCGCGCTGTCGATCGACAGAGGTTTGACGGTCGTCGCCGGAATAATGGATGGGTCCAGAACCGCATCCTCTCTGATTGAGCCCGTTTCCGTAGTTTGCGCCGTCCCCTGTGCGATGTACTGGACGAGACTGGACACGGTGGGAAACTCGTAGATTTCTTTGACGAAAAGCTCGACCCCGAAAACTTCCTCGATGGCCAGCGTCAACTCCACCGCCAGCAGTGAATGGCCGCCATAATCGAAGAAATCGGACCCGCCTGTGATCGTCCCCTCATCCAGATAGAGAATGCGCTCCCATAGAGCGCCCATTGCGGCTTCCTGCTCTTCGAGGGAGGCTTCTTCGCTGAGTATTATGGCCTCAGAAACGCGCTGATGCTGCTCTGCCGGCGCGGGCAACGACTTGCGGTCGAGCTTGCCTGTTACCTGATTGATCGGTATTTCGTCCAGCTCTATGTATATGCTGGGAATCATGTGCTGCGGCAGACGATCCTTCAGCGAATCGCGAATGTCCGCGTCTGCTCTGGTAGAGTTACCGTTTGTCCTGCCGTTGTCCGCGCTCCTGACGATATAGGAAACCAGGCGTTTTTCCTCGCCTTCTTCGCCATCGGCAATCACCGCGCAACTCTTGACGTCGGGATGTTCAAGCAGGGCCGTTTCCACGGCGCCCAGGTTGATGCTGTAACCTCGAATCTTGACCATAAAGTCACAGCGGCCTTTAATCTCGATCTGCCCATCGGGGTGAATTTCGGCCAGGTCACCCGTCCTGTAATACCTGGCGCCGTCAATCAAGACGAACCGCTCCGCCGTGATATCGGGTTTGTTCAGATACCCCTTCGCCAGGTCAGGCCCGCCGATGTAAAGCTCGCCCGCTTCTCCGGGAAGCGACGGCTTCATGTCTTCATCGAGCAGCCTCAGAACCACGTCTGTCCGTGGACGGCCCACCGAGCAGATTTTCGACGGCAGTTCCTCGGCAACTCGCAGATCCACGTCTGACACGTCATGACTCTCGCTGATACTGTAGGTGTTGAGCAATCGAACATGGTCCGGCAGAATATCCAGAACTCGATTCTTGAGTCTTGCCGTCACAACCTCGCCGTTCAGCCATATTGTGTTCAGTGACGACAGCCGCTCCCGAAATTGATCGGGACTGATCGAATTGAGGGTGGTCTCAAGCAGTGACGGCGTGAATAGAATCTCGGTGATCTCGTTATCGGCGATGAAATTTGTGAGCAACCGTGGGTCGTATATGACGTCGTCGGGAATGACGTAGGTGGCTCCTCCCTTCAACAGAGGTCTCAGGAGTTCCCACACGAAAAATATGTTACAGGCGACTCGATCACCGGGCTTATAGGAGCTTATTTCATACCTTCCCAGGTACGAGTGGACGGATGACTGGTGGGTCTGCAAAACGCCTTTAGGCTCTCCGGTGGTCCCTGAGGTGTACGCAAGAAACGCAAGGTTGTCCAGCGTGATAGATGAGCCAGCGTCTTCGTCGTATGAAAAATCTCTCCAGGCATTGTCAGTGTCTATGCTCAGCGCTATCGCTCCAAACTCTGGCGACAGTCTGGGAGCGTACTGATTCTTCGTGATTGCGACCTTCGGTTTCGCCTCGGCGAAAATCCTACCCAGGAACGAATCGGGATAGGCCAGGTCCAGAGGCATGTACGCGCCTCCAGCCTTTAGAATGGCGATATACGCGATGACGTACTCGGCGCAGGTGTCCATGAAGATGCCGACCGGGTCGTCATGAGTTATGCCTTGCTGCTGAAGATAACCTGCCAGACTATCAGTTAGATCGTCGAGTTCCTCGTAGGTGATTGATCTGGCGCCATCGACAACGGCAACTGCGTCGGGCGTCTTTTTTGCCTGAAGTTGAAATAGCTGATGTAGAGGTGGTTGATTCATTGCCACTGGATAATTCTCCGTGTTGGCGCTTTCGTTCCTTAGCGCGGAATGATCGAATTGCCGAAAACAGTATCGAAGGGTAAATCAGAAAAAATTGCTTCTGAATCGAGCAGGCGAATGAGATATGCCGACGATCACAGAACGCAGCTTCTCCACTATCAGTCTGGCATGAACGTGCGTCCAACCCTGCCCGTGAACCAATTTAACACACCGGCGCCTTTTCTGTTAACCTTGGGTCGATAGCTGGGCGCCATTCAGGATATTTCTGCGATAGCGCGAAATACTCTGGGCAAACGACCCTGTCATCTTCTGGGAACGTCCCACACATTCTGTTTTTCATGACCTGAACTTGGAGTAGAGGAGTTAGCCATGCGTCTCGATGGAAAGGTTGCATTCATCACTGGAGGAGGCCGAGGGATTGGACGGCACGTTGGCCTTGCGTTCGCCCGAGAAGGAGCCAAGATAGCTGTCACGGGACGCACCAAAGAGCGACGCGACCAGGTTGTCACCGAAATCCAGGCTGACGGGGGCGAGGCTCAGGCGTTCAATCTGGACGTGACAAAGGACGAATCGGTTTTCGAATCGGTTAAGCAGGTGTTGGAAGTCTGGGGACAGATCGACATTCTGGTCAACAGCGCAGGGATAATTCAGTACAACACTCCTGTGGAGAGCACCACAATTGAAGAGTGGGACACGATGATGAACATCAACCTGCGGGGCACCTTTCTAGTGTGCCACGCTGTCGTTCCCAGCATGATTGAGCGAGGCAGCGGGACGGTCATCAACCTCGGATCGTCGGCGGGCCGGATGGCGGATGAGGTTTACGGGGGTTACACAGCCTCGAAATGGGGCGTGGTTGGCTACACGACGTCGTTGGCCCGGTCCGTTCGACCTCACGGGATTCGGGTAAACGGCCTGAACCCAGGGTGGGTGGACACCGATATGTCGAGAGACTTCGACCCCAAAGGCGACCCCGAGTGGAGCACGCCGCTAGAAATCGCCAACGCAGCCCTGTATCTTGCGACGGACGCGCCCAGAGACATGACAGGCCAGTTCCTGGACATCTTTGGGAGCTAACCTGCGGTTGTCTCCATTGTGATTGGCTTTGATTGAGGAGAGTCGGATTCTCTCCTCAATCCGGTCTCATTTAATTCGGGGCGCTGGTTAGCAGGAAGCCGCCGTCGACGGGCAGGGTGATCCCGGTGACGAATTTTGCCTGGTCGCTGGCCAGGAACACCGACGCCCAGCCTATGTCCCAGCTTTCACCCTCGACGGGTAGCGGCGTCGAGGTCTGGCGCGTCTCGCGAACGTCGGCTGAGCGTCCCGAGGCGACTCTGGGAGTCCACATCAGGCCGGGCATTATGCAGTTGACCCGGACGTTTTCTTCGGCGTGGTCCAGGGCCATCGCTCTGGTCAGTCCCACGACGGCAGACTTGTTGACTGTGTAAGGAGCAGACGAACTCCCTGCTTTGGGCCTCAGAGCGGTCACCGATGACACGTTGACTATGGCCCCGCCGCCACTGGACACCATGTGAGGTATGGCGTAGCGGCTCATGTTTATCATAGACATGAGGTTGACGGACATGCTGGCCTGCCAGGCCTCCTCGGTGGCCTCTACGACGCTGCCACTGCCACCGCCACCGCCCACGTTGTTGTGCAATATCTGGACACCGCCGAACCGCTCCACAGCCGCTTCGATGGCCTTTCTGCAATCGTCGGCGTCGGTCACATTGGCGGTGGCGGTGATCGCCTCTCCGCCCTCCTCTTTGATGATCGCTCTGGTGGCTTCAGCCCACTGCTTTTCGGCGTCCACCAGCACGACTTTCGCGCCCTCTCGCGCCATGAGAATGGCCGCGGCAGCGCCGTTGCCAACGCCACTGCCTCCATAGGTCCCGGCCCCGCTGACGACGGCGACCTTGCCTTCAAGCCTGGATGTTGGGTTCCTGTCTGTGTTCGAGTTCATGAGTCCTGCCTCGCTGGATGTTAGCTTTGTGGTTCGTCTTCGATGACATGAAGATACATGAAAGCTCCGGTGTAGATGGTGGCGCCTTCACAGTGACCGCCGACCACCTCGCCTGAAGGATGGGCCGCGACGGTGTGAATATGCACTCGAGGCCCCCTTTCCGGCAAGGGCTGGACGTAGCCCTCTGCGCTCACCAATTCTAGATTCGAGTCTATGGTCTGCCGCTCGAACACAGGGCCGTCTTCGTCGCGCCTGCACAGGTTGCGGAGCTTCAACTGGGTAAAGCTGCCTATGCAGGACGTGATAATCGCCTCGCGAATGCCCTCTGAGCGGGCCAGTTCTTCGAGCGCGTCAAGCAGCGATTCGCCCGGTTGAAAGCGATGGTACAGAATGCGCGACTTGGTAGCGTCCCATTGTTGTGATTGTGTCAAGGTGTGTCCTCCTAAGGTTGCGTGGAGCGACGCTCTAACTAGACGGTTGTCACCACGCTGTAGTATTCAGCGCATTGCAGTCCGTCATCTTCGGATAACCGATTGGCATTCGGGGCCATTATAGCCTGTCGATGGCCTTGAGGCATGGCCTTCTTCATCATATACTCTCGATATTATGATTGATCAGACATCCAAGCTAGAATCTCTTCGGCGCCGAGCGCTGCTCCTGGTCTGGATAGGAACAGGCTGGAATGTCGTGGAGATGGTTGTGGCTCTCTGGGTGGGTGTATCCACTGGAAGCGTGGCGCTGATGGCCTACGGGTTGGATAGTGTCATCGAACTGATTGCCGGAGGAGCGCTGATCTGGCGTCTGGGGAAATCTTGGAGCGACGACCGCGACGAGAGCCAGGCAGAAAGACGCGCCGAGCAGTTGGTGGGCATTACGTTCTTTCTGCTGTCTGCCTATATTCTGGTTCAGTCTGTCGTTTCACTTATGGGTTGGGTCCGAGAGCCTGAGCCGAGCGCCGTGGGTGTCGTTCTCGCGCTTGCCAGCGTGGGCGTCATGACCGTGCTGTTCTTCTACAAAAGGTCGATAGCCGAGCGAATCGGCTCCCGAGCTTTGAGGGCGGAGGCGATGGAGAGCCTGGTATGTGACATCCAGGACCTGACGATACTGGTGGGTCTTGGCGCAAACGCTCTTTTGGGCTGGTGGTGGGCCGACCCTGTGGCGGCGTTGGCGTTGATCCCCTTGCTTGTGCGTGAGGGGATGGAAGCCGTGTTCGAGTCCGATGAGGACGATGATTAGGCGTTGTCGCCACGACACTGGTTCGAAAAACGTCAGTTTCTCGTTAACCCAGCGCTCCCTGCCAGATAAGGCGAACACCCAGGAATAGAACCACTACCAGCAGCAGGCGAAGAATCCACGGGCCGGTGGTTCGCCCCGCTATTCGGGCGCCTATCTGACCTCCAAGGACCAGGCCTGCGCCGGTCAGCGCGAACGTCGGCCACCACTCCACATGTCCAAGCGCCGTGTGGGTCAGCGCTCCGGCTGTGGTGTATATGGCCAGCGCAAACACCGAGGTTGCCGCGGCAACATGCACTGGAAATCCGAAGGCCGAAACCAATATCGGGGTTCTGATGAAGCCCCCTCCGGTCCCGAAGAAGCTGGATATGAACCCCAGAATCACGTTGAAAGATGTCGCCAGCATCTCGTTGAACTCGTAGCGGTACTCTCCGCCGTCTTCGCTGACGATGCGCCTGCTTCGGACTGTGGCCGAAATCCTGTGAGTGGGTGTCTCTGTTCGATTGCTTTCAGGAATATTAGGTCGAAAGGCGAGTTGCGCAGACAACAGCAGCAACACGACTCCGAACAAAATTCGGAAGGTTGATGGAGCCACCGCGCCGACTCCCAAAGCTCCCAGCACCGATCCGGGAACCGCCGCCGCTGCAAACAGAAGTCCACTGCGGTAGTCGATTATCTTCATCGCCCGGTAGGCTGATGTTCCTGAAATGCTGTTGATCGCGACCGAGGCCAGCACCGTGCCCGCCACCACCTCTGGCTCCATATCGAAGAACAGGAGAAGCATGGGGCCGAGGATGAACCCGCCGCCCGCGCCCACGAGAACCCCATACGCGCCGGTGCCAATTCCCAACAGTACCAGCCATATGAGATCCATAAGCTACGCGGCCTTTAACAGGAACAGGTACAGTCAGACAGCCTGCGCAGGGTCTCAAGCACAAGCTCTTGTGGAACGTCATTGCGGGTGACGGCGTTGCCGATGCCGTCCAGAAGCACCCAGCGGATGGACCCGGATGCCACCTTTTTGTCGGACATCATGGCGTTGCGAACGGCCTCAACGTCCATTCCTTCGGCGCAGAGGGGAAGGCCGTAGGCTTTCAGGATGGCGCGTTGCCGGGCGACCTCTTCTGAGGACATCATCCCCAGGGCCTCGCCGATGTATGCCGCGCCCATCATGCCAATGCTGACCGCTTCGCCGTGCAGATAGCTGCCGTAACCGGTGGAGGACTCGATGGCGTGGCCGATGGTGTGTCCGTAGTTCAGCAGCACTCGGATGCCCAGCGTTTCGCGCTCGTCCTGGGACACTATGTTGGCCTTGATAGCCGCGCTGCGTCGAATAACGTCGGTGGCAATCTCGGATTCCAGGGCCAGAATTGCTTCGGACTGATTCTCGAAGGTTGAGAGCAGGTCCTCGTCCAGGATAAGGCCGTGCTTGAGGGCCTCGGCCCAGCCGGAGGTAAGCTCTCTCTGGGGCAGAGATTTCAGGGTGGAGACGTCGGACAGGACGAATTTGGGCTGGTAGAATGCGCCAACCAGATTCTTGCCCTGGGGCAGGTCAACGGCGGTCTTGCCTCCGATAGATGCGTCCATCATGGCCAGCATACTGGTCGGGACCTGAGCGAAGGGCATGCCTCGAAGGTACGTGGCGGCCACGTATCCGGCGAGGTCTCCGACGACACCGCCTCCAAGAGCGATGATGAGGTGGCCGCGCTCGGCCTTGTGCTCTGCCAGCCAGGTGTAGATATGCTGGGCCGTTTCAAGGGTCTTGTTCTGCTCGCCGGGCGGAATGAAGAACTGGTGGGTGGGAATGCCTGCCGCCTCGGTCGAGACCTGCGCCAGGTGGGCCTGGAGATACAGGCCTCCATCGGAGATCATGTAGGCGACGGGCGGGTCCAGTACCTGCTTGATGCGCTCACCCAACTCACCCACGAGGCCCCAGCCGACCCACAGAGGATAGTTGCCGGAGGACGTTCGGACCTCAGCGGCCAGATCGCCATTGGGGTCAGTTTGAGTAGGCTCTGGTATTCGACTGCTTGCCAATTTCCAACCTCGGGCCACTTCGCTGGCGGCCTCTTGGGGCGTCAGGTGATCGGTGTGAACTGTCCAGTGGGCCAGAGTATAGTTGAACTGCCGCTGTTCCTTCAAGGCGCGGATGCGGTCCAGAGCGTCTTGGGAGTGAAGCATCGGCCTGGTCGTGATGCCGTCGAAATCCTCGGTTTGCTGCGCCTCCAGTCGTTGGAGGATGGTCTCTGGTCGGCCTTCCAGCAGCACAACGACGCCGTTGGACTCCATCACACGGCGGTTGGCCTCGTCCATGATGACGCCCCCGCCGGTGGAGATCACCTGACGGGAATTTTTCGCCACCGCTACCAGAGCTTCGCTCTCCAGTTTTCGGAACGCGGGCTCGCCATCCTGAGAGAAGATGTCCTCAATGGCTTTGCCTGCGGAGGCTACGATCTCGTCGTCGGTATCGACGAACCGCCAACCCAGAAGGCGAGCGGCCTCCTTGCCTGTGGTTGTCTTGCCGGTCCCTGAGAATCCGGTGACGAAGATGTTATCTCTGGATCGGCTCTCGGCCATCGGGTCTCAGCTTTCGGCTAGTCACGATCACGAAGGATTGCGAGCGTTATCGTACGGATTTCGCAGAAACCCACAAATACATTTGCCTGACACAAATAGGCAGGCCGGATACAGCCTGCCTATTCAAACAGGTATTCTAGATAGGGAATCGACCGGGGAATTTACCCGTCCGCGATGCCCTGCTCGTTCAGGAAATCCACTGCCGCCTGGACGGTGGCGATGGACTCGGCGGCTTCGTCAGAAATTTCCAGATCGTTGCCGTCGGTGCTGAACTCTTCCTCAAAGGCCATGATAAGCTCTACCAGGTCCAACGAATCGGCGTTCAGGTCTTCC
>JASLRP010000572.1 GCA_030743915.1 SAR202 cluster bacterium
GCGATGGACGGAGAGGCTGCCGACAAGTACGCTCACTTCGTTGATCTGTGCGACGCTTTCAATCTGCCCGTCGTGATATTCCTCGATATGCCCGGCTTCATGCTGGGGTCCCATGCCGAGCGCAAAGCAACCATGCGGCGCGGAGTTGGCGCAATCATCGCTGCCGCCGAAGCCCAGATCCCAAAGGTGGAGTTCAACGTCCGAAAGGCATACGGCGTTGCCGCAGACGCGGTGCATGCCCTCGGTCATCCCAACGGACTTAACCTGCGGTTCGGCTGGCCTGCCGGAGAGTGGGGCGGCATACCAATCGAGGGCGGCGTCGCGGCGGCGTATCGTCGCGAGATCGACAATGCGCCTGACCCCGAGGCCCACCGAGCGATGATCGAAAACCGGCTGTTGAAGCTTCGATCCCCCTTCCGCGCCGCTCACAAGGGCGACGTGGTGGACCTCATCGATCCTCGCGACACTCGGATGCTCGCCTGCAAGTTCGTCAAGCTGGCCCAGCCCATGCTGGCGAAACTCGCCCAGCAGCCGAAACGCGCTGTTCGTCCCTGATCGCAACTACCAGATGATAATGGCCAAGTGTTGAAGAGGTGGTGAATTCATGGAACTGACGACATACCAGAACTACATCGGCGGTGATTGGTCCGACTCGGTGTCAGGCGAGACCTATACGATCACCAATCCGGCGCACAAAAACCAGGTTTTGGGCGCTTTCCAGCGGTCCAACAATGAGGACACAGTGAAGGCAATTGAGGCGGCCAAACAAGCCCTGGATGGCTGGGCATCGACGCCTGCGCCGCAGCGAGCCGCCGTTCTCTTTAAGGCATTGCAATTCATGGAGGAGCGGACCGACGAGTTGGCCCGGAGTATCACCATCGAGGAGGGCAAGCCCATCGGCGACTCTCTGGGCGAAGTCAAGCGCTCCATGAACATTACCGAGTACGCAGCGGGCGAGGGTCGGCGCATGTTCGGCAACACCACGCCGTCGGAGCTTCCCAACACCGTGGCCTATACGTCCCGTCGGCCTCTGGGAGTCGTCGGAATCATCACGCCGTGGAACTTTCCGCTGGCTATCCCGGCTTGGAAAATCGCGCCCGCGCTGATCTGCGGCAACACTCTCGTTTTCAAACCCGCATCGGCAACCCCGATGACCGCCGTCGCGCTCACGAAGATATTCGAGGACGCCGGACTGCCTCCCGGAGTCCTGAACCTGGTGACCGGCCCCGGCGGCTCGGTGGGCAACACCATCGTGGACCATCCCGACGTCAGCGGCGTGTCCTTCACCGGCTCCACAGAAGTCGGGACCGCGCTCTACACTCGGGCCACTCAGACCCTCAAGAAGGTGCAGGCCGAGATGGGCGGCAAGAACGCCGTCATCGTTTTGGAGGACGCCGACATGGACGCGGCCCTGGGCGGAATCGTCACGGGCGCTTTCGGCTCCACGGGCCAGCGATGCACCGCCACCAGTCGCGTGGTAGTGCAGGAGAGCGTTTACGACGCCTTCATGACCGAGCTTATCGAGCGCACCAGCAAGCTCACAGTCGGCGACGGACTTGACCCGGAGATGGATGTCGCTCCGCTTTCCAGCCAGTCACAGTTCAACACGGTGATGGAGTACATAGGCATCGGCGCCGAAGAGGGCGCGACCCTGGCCTACGGAGGCAACCCCCGCACCGATGGAGACCTGGACGAAGGCTACTACATTGAGCCGACCATCTTCACCGACGTTGACACCAACATGCGCATCGCCCAGGAGGAGATATTTGGCCCTGTGCTGACCGTGTTCAAGGCGGCGGACCTTGACGAGGCGGTGGAGATAACCAACAACGTCAAGTTCGGCCTGTCCTCGTCCATCTACACTATGGATATTCCCCAGGCGTTCCAGTACATCAACACCGTGGAAACCGGAATCGTCCACGTCAACTCTCCAACGCTGGGCGGCGAGGTCCACCTGCCCTTCGGCGGCGTGAAGCAGTCGGGCGTGGGAACGCGAGAGCAGGGCACCGAGGCCATCAACTTCTTCACCGAGCCTGTGACTGTGTACATCGACTACTCGGCCGGCGCCCGCGCTCAGGCGAAGTTTATTTAGGACTGGGGTTTCCCAAACAAGAAGGAATCAGATTGAAGAAGTCCGAGCTTGTCGAACTGATGTGCAAGACTCGTGCCGAGTTTGATGAATTGCTTGCAGAACTCGGAACTGATCAGATGACACGGAACGGCGTCGCTGGAGACTGGTCAATCAAGGACATGCTGGCGCACATCGCATGGTATCAGCGAGAGGAAGCGGAGCTGTTTGGCGAGACAGGTGTCGAGGCATCCGAATTATGGAACGTCCCTCAGGACCCGCGCAACGAGACGCTGTTTGAGCTGCATCGTGATCAGCCGCTGGAACGGACTCTGACGGATTTTCGACAGTCGTTCGACAAGCTAATTGCCGCAGTTATGGGCCTATCAGACGATGAACTCAACACGCCCGGCAGGTTTCCTGGAACCACAGCCGAGCGACCGCCCTGGAAAGCTATCGCCATCCACTCCTACGAACACGACCGAGAGCATACCAAGGACATCAGAACTTGGATGGCGTCCCGCTCACCAGATCAAAGTTAAGGAGTAATCGTGCCGTCAGATATTCCTTCAGAGCAAGAGGTTCTCGGCTACTTTCAGACGCTGAGCAATTGGGGACGGTGGGGCAACGATGACGAGCTTGGAACTCTGAATTTCATCACTCCTCAAAAACGTCTGGAGGCGGCGTCGCTCATACGCGAGGGCGTCACGGTGTCCTGCGCGACGACTATCGGGTACGACTCCACGCCCGACATGCCCGACCCGCCCATGCACTTCATGATTCAGAGCGGCGAGGGCTGGGCGACGGGCGACAAGGTGACGTCCAGGCCGACTCAGGTCTCGATGGACTATTTCGCCATGCGGATTCACGGAGGCCCGGTCACCCACATGGACACGCCCGCGCACTTCTTCTGGGACGGCAAGATGTACAACGGCAGGCCCGCGCACCTCATCTCGACGAGCCTGGGCGCGACGGCGGAGTCCATCGAACTGGCAAAGGATGGCATTGTGACCCGAGGCGTTCTGGTGGACGCTCCGATGATTCGAGGCGTGGACTGGATTGAACGCGGCGAGGGAGTCATGCCTGACGACATCCTGGCGGCTGAGGAGCGGTGCGGGTTCAAAATCGAAGAGGGCGATGTGCTTCTGGTTCGCACGGGGCAACTTCATCGCCGCAATGTGGAGGGGCCAGTCAATTTCCAGCAGGCAGGCGGCACGGCGTGTCAGGCGGCATGCCTGCCTCTGTTCCACGAGCGCGGCATCGCCATGATCGGCACTGACACCACCAACGACGTCATCCCCAGCGGCTACCCGTCGCTGACCAATCCGATACATCAGGTAGGCCTTGTCGCTATGGGACTGTGGATTCTTGACAGAGCGAATCTGGAAGACCTGGCTCAGAAATGCCGCGAGCTAGATCGCTGGGAGTTCATGCTGAGCATAAGCCCTCTCCCACTTCACAACGCCACCGGCTCGCCCATCAACCCCATCGCCCTGTTCTGAAATCGAGCGCCCAGACTCCTCTTTCGGGGTAGTGTCAGTGAGGGCGAGTAGCCGAAACACATTGGCTCGCCCGTTTTCGAAGTCGCCGGAAATGATCATCACACCGCGCAAAGTATGGGGCATATCAGGCTTGAATAGAGTCGTGTGGCGGAGTAGGGTTTAGGTACTGAGCATTACGAGTTCGGGACCAGAGGAGGTTCACATGACTCAAGATTCCACGCCGACGTCACAGTCGGCGGAAGCAAAATCGTCGCTGGTTGGCCCATCGATAGCGCCTGCATTTCAACAAGCTCTTGATGAGATGGTGGCACTGGCCAGTCAGGGCCATCGCCCGGACACTGAATTCTTCAACCCCTCTGATAACTGGCTCATAAAGCGAATGCCCCTGTTCCAAGACTTTCCCCAAGACCGCCAGAATGACGTCCTGACCGAAGCAGAAATGATCGCTCAAGAAGCCGAAGTTGCAAACGCCGATGGCCGAGCCGCAAGTCGAGCGTGGCCCGGCGCCGTGCTGAACCTGGACTCCGGCGGACTGGCTTTCTTCAGTCAACTGGGCGTCGTCCGACGGCCCGACCTCACTCAGTACTTCATCGACGGCTTCGACAGGAACCGCGATGCGTTGGCTTTCAGCGAAGCCAATCAAGCTATATTCGCCGACGTGCTGAACCACGTAACCCGACGAATGAAAGAGCAATTCGACGCTGGCGACGGAGTCGTTCAGACCGACCGGCTGATCTGCGACGCTCCTGATCGTTCTTATCATGCTCGTCAACTGTTATTCGGAACCGACTACCTCCAGATTCCCATAATGTGGCGACAGCTAACCTTCGATTGCCCGGCGGCTGAACGTCAGGCTGAGCCGGACATCCTGGAGGTCTCCATTCCCAACTGGCTCGAAGACCTGGGCATGGACGATGACCTGAAGCGTCGCGTCGAGGAGTCCGGTCTTACCCAACTGGTGTTCAAAGCCCCCACCAAAGGACTCTCGTTGCACCTGGGATTCGACTACGTTGGCGAGCACAAGATGGGGCCGCTCTCCATAGCCATGTTTCAGGTGCGGCAGCGCAACGGCCTCGCGATTCAGGCCGCCCTCAGCATGGCGCGGGCAAAAGAGCTAAACGGCGCAATGAAAAACACAGCGCTTATCACGGTCGGCCCGTCCCTTCACGGCAAGAGCACACTCACGATCATGCTGGAACTGGCGAAGAGCGAGCTGGCTGAGAAGTTGGACCTGGTTGAGGACTCGGACGAAGGCGTCTATCCGATGAACGACGACATCGTGTTGCTTCAACCCCTGGAACAGCCCTTCGAGTCGCTGCGAGGCGGCAACCGCATCCGAATCTCCCACGGCATCGACGGCACCGAGAATAATCTGTACGCCATGCCCTACGGCCTGGACCCGGATGACGATCCCATCACCCACTTCGCCATCAGAGGCGCCGGCGACGACCCGAACACCAACGAGTTATTGGAGAACGTCCCCGTCGATCCAGCCAGCGGTTCTCCTGATTTTCTTCGGAACCCTGTTCGCAACATGCGGGTGATCCTGTCTCGGCAACGGCTGGTCGCTCGAAAGCGCGTTCAGCACGTCATCGAATCGATCACCAACGGGCGGGTGAGCGATTCTGTTCATGTGCCTATGGAGGACACCGACCAGGTATTCTGGCAAGAGGTAATGCGCCAGAACACCGTCATTCCCCCGCTCAGGCGGTTGAGCCTGGAGCAGTATGTGCGGGTGCTGATGTATGGAGAAGCCGTCCAGATGGGCGCGGCAATCGGCGCCATCGGCAGGCCGTACATCGAATACTTCTCAGACCCGTTCATCATCGGACTGGAGGACGAAATACCCAACCTGATGTATTTCATCTTGCAGCAGATGTCCTGGGGAGGGATGCCCCAACGATACTATGTGTTCAACACCGGCGGCGTTGGCGCCGATTCCAACGATGAGGCCAGCGGTTCCAGGTACAAGAAGATCCCCAAAGAGCTAACGCTGATGCTGCAAGAAGCGCTGATTCGCGACGCCGTGAAGTTCGAGTACGATTCGACACTGCGCTCCGAGGTTGCGGTTGCCATCATGAACGAGTCCGGGGAAGAGGTGATCGATCTCAGGTCTGAATGGCTGCCCAGGAATATCTACGGCGAGGACGAGTACATAACGCGGGTGGTGAACCTTCGAAGGCTCCGATATTTCGGCGCGGACCCAACCGACAAAGCGGGCATTCTCAGGTACACCAAGGTCACAGATAATCTGATTGACCCTGCCGACGTTCCGCCTCCAGCCAACGAGCGGGAGCTTG
>JASLRP010000573.1 GCA_030743915.1 SAR202 cluster bacterium
AGACCAGCCATCGTTGGCCCTCATGCAGTTCGTAGTGCGTGAGATAACCGGAGCGCGTCTGCTGCTCGTTGGGACTTATCGGGATGTGGAGTTGAACCGACAGCATCCGCTGGCTGAGGCGTTGGGTAGTCTCACTCGCGAAAGGCTATTCGAACGGGTGCTTCTGCGAGGGCTAAGCCATGAGGATGTGGACAGGTTCATCGAGGTTACGTCCGGCATCAGTCCTCCACCGGCGCTGGTGGACTCGGTTCACACCCAGACCGAGGGCAATCCGCTTTTCGTCACCGAAGTTGTCAGGCTGTTGGTGCAAGAAGGCGGGCTGGAATCCACGCTGAGCGAGGGATTGACCTCCCAGGCTAACGAGGGCCAGTCTTGGGCAGTCCGCATTCCCGAGGGCGTTAGGGAAGTGCTTGGTCGAAGACTCAATCAGCTATCCGCCCGGTGCAATGAAGTGTTGACGGTGGCGTCAGTCGTGGGTCGAGAGTTCGAGTTTCGACAGATGGAGACTCTGACTGATGACCTTACGGAAGATATGCTTCTCGACGTGCTGGAGGAAGGGCTGAACGCCCGTGTCATAGAGGAGATGCCAACATCAGTGGGCAGGTACCAGTTCACCCACGCCCTCATTCAGGAAACGCTGATGGACGAGCTTTCATTGACGCGGCGCGTCCGTCTCCACGCTCGTATCGCTGAGACGTTGGAGGAACTGTACGCGAATGAATTGGAATCTCGCGCCGCCGAACTAGCTCATCATTTCACCCAGGCAGAAGCCGTTCTGGGCATTGAGAAACTGGTCACGTACTCATTGTTAGCAGGGGTGAAATCCCTGGGCAGCAATGCTCATGAAGACGCGCTTATTCACTATGACCGGGCGCTCAACAGACTGGGTGAAGCAAGCGCAACCCAGCAGGTGGCAGAGGCGTTGTTCGGTCGGGCCCGCGCTCTGATCGCAACTGTGGAAATGAACCAGGGACAGGTCGCGGTTGATACTATGCGCAAGGCATTTGATATGTTCGTTGACCTGGGACAACTTACCGATGCCGTGGCTGTTGCAATTCAAAGGACTGGTATGGCGGCCACCACCACAGGAATGTCGCCGATGATCGAGGAAGCGTTCCAGTTCGTCGAGCCCGATTCGACCGAATCGGGGCATCTTAATGCGCAATACGCAATCAACACATTCTATCGGGACGGAGACAACAAACCTGCGCAGGCAGCGCTAGAACAGGCCATCAGCATCGCAGTGAGCCACGAAGATGAATCGCTTGAGATGTTTGCAATGGGTTACAAAGCGCTCATGGAAAGGTACGAATTAAGATTTGAAGAGTCGATTTCAAGCGCTGATCGTGTGGTCCAGCTTTCTGAGACGGCAAACGATTCTGAGTCATTGTTCAGAGCGTTAGTCGCCAAAGGCAACTCCTTGATGTTTCTCGGTATGGGCAATCAAGCTGAGACACAATTGAAGGAAGGCATCGCAGTCGGAAATCGAATTCGGTCGCGCATCCAATATGTTCGAGGATTGCACAGTATTGCTCGCATTACCATCGTGCAGGGCGATTGGGACAAGGCCAAGGAATTTGTCATCCAAATTACAGAGCAATCACCGATGTATCTGCCCGGCAAGCTGTTTAACGCTCTGATTCGTTACCATCTTGGCAGCTTGGACAGGCTGCCGGATGAACTGGACGATATATCGAGTGTGCCTGGAAATGCAGGGCTTCAAATCAACGTGGCGAATCTCCAGGCGATGTTCGCGAGAACGATCGACGATCCGGAATTGTTGGACTCCATTGCAAGATTTGCGGCGCCACTTGCAGATTCAAACTCGAACCTCCCGGATACATTCGTTCAGGCATGCACAGCTCTCGCCCTGGTCGCAGAGTATCGTGATGATAAAGCGATGGCTAGCGAGCATTATCTCACCCTTTCGAAGTACCCTGGAATCATAACTGAGGTCGGGATATCGACCGATCGGATGCTGGGAATCCTGACCAAAACGATGGGTCAGTATGAGGATGCAACTCGACACTTCGAGGACGCTGTTGCCTTCTGTAAAAAAGCAGGCTATCGACCGGAGTTAGCGTGGTCCCTGCACGACTACGCTGTCATGCTATTGGATCACGATGAGCCAGACGATCAACAGAAAGCCACCTCCATGCTGGACGAGTCCCTGCAAATCTCAACCGACCTGGGCATGCGCCCTCTCATGGAGCGGGTCCTATCCAGGCGCGACATCCTAAAGGCGTGAACATATGGTTAGCGAACGCATACAAAGACAGATTGACCGACTGCTCGACCAGGCCGAAGAGGCGGTTGTAAGCCACCAGTGGGACATCGTGCGTGCGCGGGCGCAATCTGTCCTGGCTTTCGATCCCGCCAATCAAGATGCCTTGACGTTTCTTGATGCGTCCGAACGGGCCATGAGCGATGTATCAACTTCGTCAGATCAGTCCACAGGCGCTTCGAAGGCAGTTGTTGAATCCAATGAATCAGGTTTGCCGACCTCATTTTCTGACGGACGTTATGAGGTGCGAAGATTTCTCGGTGAGGGCGGGAAGAAGATGGTCTATCTCGCCCAGGACACCCTGCTCGATAGAGATGTCGCCTTCGCCCTCATAAGGACTGACGGACTGGATGACGTGTCCCGCACTCGTATCTCCCGCGAGGCTCAGGCGATGGGACGGCTTGGCTCCCATCCTCACATCGTCACAGTGTTCGACCTGGGAGAACATGAGGGCCAGCCTTTCATGGTCGTGGAGCTTCTTGGCGGCGGCGATGTCGAAGGCGTTCTGGAAGATGCAGAGGGTGGAAAGCTGTCTCTCGATCAGGCTATCTCCATAGCAGTCGAAACATGCCGAGGTCTGGAGTTCGCCCACTCTCGTGGCATCATCCATCGCGACCTCAAGCCAGGAAACGTCTGGCTCACAGAGGACGGGACCGCCAAGATCGGAGACTTTGGCCTTGCAGTCGCGATGGATCGTACCCGCCTGACCGCCGAGGGGATGATGGTGGGCACAGTGAGTTACATGCCACCGGAGCAGGCGATGGGTGGCGAAGTGACTCCGAAGGCTGACCTGTACTCGCTGGGAGCCATGCTCTACGAGATGGTCTGCGGCCGGCCTCCCTTCCTGGGAGACGACAACATAGCCATCATCGGCCAGCACATCAACACTCCGCCTGTCGCTCCGACATGGCATCGAAGCGACTGCCCACGACCTCTGGAAGCCCTCATCATGCGCCTGCTGTCGAAAGACCCTTCGGAGAGGCCAGAGTCTGCATCTGACGTTCTGGCCGCTCTGGAAGCCGTGGATGTATCCTCCTCAGAGCAGAGCATCACTGAGCCCGAGCAGGCCGTCAATGTCTTGGACTCCCTGGCAGGTGATGTGTTCGTGGGTCGTCAGCGTGAGATGGACGACCTGAAAGCCGCGCTGGAGGACGCTTTAGGCGGCCGAGGCCGCATGGTCACTCTCGTCGGCGAGCCGGGCATCGGCAAAACCCGCACCGCTCAGGAGCTTGCAACCTACGCCAGACTCCGAGGAGCACAGATTCTGTGGGGCAGGTGCTACGAGGAGCAGGGCGTTCCGCCCTACTGGCCGTGGGTCCAGGCTATCCGAAGTTACGTCCGTGAAGCTTCGGCAGAACAGTTGGATTCTGAGATGGGAGCGG
>JASLRP010000574.1 GCA_030743915.1 SAR202 cluster bacterium
CCGGCAGTGGGAAATCTTGACGCTTTCAGCACCGCCAATGCGTTGGCCGAGGCGATCAAAAAAGTGGGCGAGTACGACCTGATTCTCTGTGGGCGGCAGGCTTCGGACTGGGACAACGCGATTGTCCCGCTGGGAATTGCCGAAATACTTGGCATTCCCTGTGTCACCATTGCTCAGAAGATCGATGTGAATGACGATGGCGTGTCTGTGCAACGAGCGCTGACCGACGGTTACGAGGTCGTCGAGGCCGGACTTCCGGCAGTCGTGACCGTGACCAATGAATTGGGAGAACCCCGATATCCCACTCTCCGAGGCATCATGATGGCGAGTCGCAAGACTCCGGTCGTATGGAGCGCCGCTGATGTGGGTCTCTCCGATGACCAGTTGTCCGCCAAGCTCGATCTCACGGAATTGTACATACCAGTGTCTGACACTGAGTGCGAGTTTATTGAGGGCGAGGACGAGGCAGATTCTGGCCGTCTGTTGGCTCTGAAACTGCGCGAGGCTCGGCTGATTTAACATCGTCTGGCGACGATACGATTTCTAGTTCTAAACTGAATGGAGTCACCAAAATGGCAGGAATTCTGATTCTTGGAGAAATCGAAGACGGAGCATTGGGCTCCATCACAGGCGAGCTTGCGACAGCAGGGCGTTCTCTGGCCGCGGCCAGCGGAGATGAAGTCGCAGTTGCGCTGCTGGGCGACAGTCCTGAGGGATTGGCCAACGATGCCATCGCAGCCGGGGCTGACAAAGTTTACACCGTGGCTGATCCACTTCTCGGCGATGGACAATCGGACGCGTACCTCGCGGCTTTCCATCAGGTGTGCCAGCAGACCTCCCCATCGGTAGTTTTGATTGGCAAGACCGAGCTGGGTCGCGACCTCGGCCCCAGGCTCGCTTTTAGGTTGGGTGTTGCGGTGGCTCAGGATTGTGTTGACCTCTCGGTTGATGAGTCCACCGGACGGATATCGGCAGTCCGGCCCGTTTATGGCGGAAACGCCATGGCCAGGGTCACGTTCCAGGGAGATGATGTTCAGATCGCGGTGGTCCGCCCAAAGACCACCGAGGCAGCAGAACCAGACGCTGGCAGGACCGGCGACATTCAGGCATTGAGCGTTGAGCTTGACTCCAGTGTCATCAAATCCAGGCGCACCGACACCGTCACCCAGGCCGCGGAAGGTGTCAGATTGGAAGATGCCACAGTCGTCGTGGGCGGCGGCAGAGGAATGGGCGGCGAGGAACCTTTCGGAACGTTGGCAGGTCTGGCGTCAACCCTTGGCGGCGCAATGGGAGCATCCAGAGCGGCGTGCGACGCTGGCTGGCTTGATCATAGCTACCAGGTCGGCTTGACTGGCAAGACAATAACCCCTGACTTGTACATCACTGTCGCCATCTCAGGCGCAAGCCAGCACATGGCCGGTTGTTCAGGAGCCAAACACGTCATCGCAATAAATCGCGACCAGGACGCCAACATTTTCAAGTCCTGCTCTTACGGTGTCGTTGGTGATTGGAATAACGTTCTCCCAGCATTCATCGAAACGGTCAACGAGCTGATAAACTCGTAACGGTATAGCCAAAGTCATTGTGTTTGGCTTTGGCTATATAATGTCCGTAGATGCGCTGATTTCGTGTTGCAGTCGAATGACCAGATTGGGGGTGTGGCGTCATGGAGGGCAACTTCCTATTTGAGATTGACGAAGTGCTTCGGAACGTTCAGGAAGCAGAGGTAATGTCAATCTTTTTTCCATCGTTCCGCAGAGCGCTGATCGTTGACACGCGTTCTAACGCAGACGATGGCCCGATGGTGCGGTTGATGCCTATGGCCAGTTCGCCGCAGGATCGGGTGCGTTCCATTCGAAAGCTGCGCCCCGGATTTCCACGCCTACAGAATCCCACCTTGATTCCCTGGCAGCGCTACGTCGAGAGTCTGGTCAACCTGGGTGTTTGGGAGAAGATCGTCACCCGGATCGAAGAGTCCGGAGACGGGAAGGCAATCCAAGCGTGCGAGGCGGCCTTAACCGAATTGCGACGACTGGAACGGGAAGAGCTTGTCGCGGCTATCAGTGGCGAAAATTACCAAACCATCTGGTCCGCAGCCGAATGACGACCGAAAAACAGCGCAATGTTCACAGTCACTGACAGCGCGAAAGAAGAATTGAAACGAATCGTCGAGGCCCGGAGCATTGAGGCGGGAAGATGTCTGCGTCTCGCCGTCCAGCCCGCGTGGCCCGGCCCTGGCGATTTCGGTATCGTCATTGATGACGAAAAAGCTGAAGATCACACCGTCGCGCATAGGGGCGCGAAGATACTGCTCGTTGATCAGCAGATGCTGCCCCAACTCGACAAGTCCATCCTGGACCACAAAGACACACCCGAAGGCGCTCGGTTTACGCTGGACGTTTATTAGGCATCAAGCGCC
>JASLRP010000575.1 GCA_030743915.1 SAR202 cluster bacterium
CTCGTCGCCAAACGGGTTGGCGGAATTGAAATGCAATTTGAAGAATGAGTTTGAAGCTGACCAGTTTACACTTTGAGTTTGTCAACCGCATGGACGGGTCCATGATGACATCGAGTGAAAATCTGACCTGTTGAAGCGACCCTAATAGATGTAGCAAAGGCGACGGAATGACGACCGGAGCATCAGTGGCCGCAACACAACAGGCAGCAAACCATGCTCGACGGCTGTTAGTTGGCGGCCTAATGACAGAGACTCCTGAGGACACCTCTCGGTACCTAGCCCGCAAAAAAGACGGCTTGGTCCTCTACCTGAGAGGCTATAGACACACCACACCAACGAACAGAATCAGGAACGGACCAGCGCCTGTCCTCATCCTAACTTCTGGCTGACTAGATGCTCCAGCCGACCAGACATGGCGCGGTCGAGGCTGTCGGGGTAGACGATGCCGTGTTCCTCGGCTAGAGGGACGGCCAGGTTGCGGTATAGTTGGATCGTGGCGAGACCGGCTCGGAGCAGCTCGCCTTCCTCCATTGTTGAGAACGTCGGTTGAAAAGATAACAACTGCTGTTCTGAGAGCGCCTCGTCGACCTTTTCGTAGGCTATTGCCTTTGCTGAGAAGTCCTGGCTCATGCGCGCCAAGTTGACGCAGATCTGACGTAACACCTCCAGTTGGCCGCCTGCCCACAATAGCTGACCGCGCCCCATCGCTTTTGTGAAGTGGGAGAGGTCGTGCCAGAACCAGTAGACCTGACGGCGCAGTGTCTCGACCTGCTCGGCCTGGGACGGTTGCCGACCGGTGAAAACCACGCCGTCCAGTATTCCTTTCTTGTCCACAAGCGTCACGTAAGGCCCGTACTGTATTTGATCGAACTGGCTCTCACGGCCCAGCGAAATCTCGATCTCCGTGCCATCCGGCAGAATGATGAAGGCGAACATTGGATTGTCGAAGTTTTCTAGGAACGCCGGTTCACCCAGCAGACGGGCAAATTCGTCAATGGTCTCGCGGAATTCGTCATGGTCTTCATCGGTGGTTACGAGGCCAAAGTCGATATCTGAGTGCTCGTCGGTCGTCCCCCTGGCATACGACCCACCGAGCGCCGACGCGACCACACGCCGGTCGGCCTGACAGGCTGCGGTAAAGCGGTCGACGACTGCTTTGTGATTGGATTGGAAATGTATGCTTTGCATGTCCATCGCGTGATGCCTTTTGTTCGATTCATCAGATACCCGCATTGGTGTCCGAGCGCGGATATTAGTCCTCTATCCTGATAATTCCCGGATGGGACTGTGTCCCATTAACGACGCACCAATCTGAGGCACCACAAACTCTACGACTGCTCTCGGATCGTGTCAATCGACTATAAACTGCACGTTCCCCGTGTGCCAGTCTTTGACAGGTGACTATTGCCCGTGAACACGTATCCACTCCCTGGATAAGGACGCGATGATGATGACTGCACCGAGGGCACGGCGCCTGGGCTCATCTCAGTATTGTTGGCGCCGAGGCCACTGCTACACGGCCCCGGCGCCAGCGACATGGATGAGTAAAGAGTACAACAATAAACCTAGCACAGCGTCGATTCGATTACTTATGTTCGCGGCGCCATCCTCCAGGCTGCTACGCTGGTCAAAACTGCGCGGGGTAGCCTTAGCCAAAACGTCTTGACGGCGAAATGACAGCCATTCTCGTCGGCGCGTCTCCAGGTGATTCGACCCCACGAGATGGCCAGCGCTGGCCCAACAATTGAGTCCGAACCTGTTGAAAACCTATTGCCACCGACCGAGGAAGCAATTCCAGGGATCGGTGGCAAATGGTTGGAAATTCTGATCGGCGCAACTGGCGCAAACTACGCTAATCAATAGTTGAATTATCGCTCAATTGACATGGGTCGTTGGTCCTGTCTCCACAACGAAGTTCTTTGCTATCAGTTGCTTCTGCTCGAGCTAACGTCCACATTGAATCGCATGGTCTTCGGCGTGGCAATAGCGTTACCCTGGCTGCCTATGAAGGGGCATTCGGCATCACCTCTCGCGCAAACCATCTAATCCGCGACACCATTTCGTCCGGCGGATACGACCAGACCGAGCCATAGTTGGTGCATCCGGCGTCGGCGTAATCTCGGATGGTCGATAGGAACTCGTCGGCGTCTTCGAAGGCGGTGAAGTGCTGCAACGAACCTTTCAAATCCCCCGATATGCCCATCTCTGCCCGCAGGGTCCGCAGCCGCTCCATCCCACGCCGATATTCGTCCGGTTCGATATTAGTCGGTATCCAGCAGTCCGCATAACGCGCCGCGAGCCTGAGCATCCGCCTGCCACGCGTGCCGAACCACAGAGGTGGATGCGGTTTTTGCACCGGCGTGGGCGCGATCTGCGCTCCGGAGGCCGAGTAGTGTGTGCCCTGGAAGTCGACAGGACTGCCTTTCCATAGTCGCGTAATGAGGTCAAGAGCCTCTGTGGTTTGGTCCACGCGAACACCTGCGGGCTCCCAGCGGCTGAAGCCGTCAAACTCCGGTTGGTGCCAACCGGCGCCGACTCCGAGAATCGCCCGACCCCCAGAGAGGACGTCTACTGTCGCCACGATTTTGGCCAACTGAGCTGGCGGCCTAAACGGTATAGGCGTGACCACCGTCCCGAGTTTGATAGTTGATGTTTTGGCGGCGACGTAACCCAGCAAAACCCAGGCATCCATCGTGTTCGGCCCCCCCGGTGTCATATAGTGGTCCCACACCAGAAACGAGTGAAACCCTTCCTCCTCGGCAGCGACAGCCGCTCTAGTCACGGTGTCGGGGTCACAATAGCCTTCTCTGACCGGGTATATCAAGCTGAACTCCAAAGCGAATCTCCTTTAATTACTCATGCGACACCCATCGAGCCCTCCCCTAATATATCGAGGAGTCCCACCCGCCACATGGTTGCTCCGTGCTCTGATATTGCGTGCCGCTCGTCGGTCTCACTTCCAGCATGGCTGTTATGTGCAACGACCCGCGAATGCCACAACCATGCCAGGCTTGATTGTATTGCCTTCATATGGCTAAATCGGGGACTGCAGGCGCGAAGCATACCTGGAACTCCACTCACAGTATCACACGTTGCCCTACCGTCAAGCGCTCATTCCAATGTTTAGCCACTTCGTACCCGAGCTATCATCGAAAGCGGTGTACGGAGAGAGTGACTGAGGCGGGGTATCCTGCTGGATAAGCTGACAAACGCAATCCAGCAAGGAGGATACGCTATGCGCTAGGATACGGTGATAGAGGCCCCAAATCCAGAGGAATCCGGTTTCAGGGCCAAATGATCCGAGGAGTCAAGTTCTCTGATGGAACCTCCGTTACCACGGATGAAGAGGGCATTGAGGACGGGCTGATCAGCAGGAGGGCTGCCTGATTCAGACTCTGCTCAAACACTAGATCTGACAGATTCTCTGGCTTCACGCCCAAATACGTAGATTTTCTGGTCGGTCCATTTTGCCTCAGGAAGATTGATTACCCCCAAGCGCTAGTACTTTTGTATGATTCGTCGTTCATACCTTCATCCGATGCTGTGCGCAGATTTCTATTACATACTGCATATGTACATACGCGATATGTATATATGTTTTTGACAGTCTGACGGGGCGAGTTGGAATGTAGGAGCCTCAACATGAGTATCAGAATCTCGTTGGCAGTTATCGTCTTTGCGCTGATCATTTTCTCTACTGTTGGTTGCGAGACTGACACGGCATCAGAGATTGGCCTCGATATTGAAGTGGTCCGCGGGTCTGGGAACCAGATCACCAAGGAATTTCCCGTCAGCGACTTCGACCGGGTGTCTCTGGAAGGAGTCGGGCAGGTCGTCATCACTCAGAGTGGCGAAGAATCGCTGGTCGTGGCCACGGACGACAACATATTGAAGTATATCGAGGTCAGCGTCGTTGGCAGAACTCTGACGATGACGTATGGCGACGAAGCCCGTAACATGAGCATCCGACCCAGCGAGACCAATAAGTTTTGGTTGAGCGTCAAGGAACTGGCCGGTATCAGCATCGTCGGGGCAGGAGACGTGCATGCGTCCTCTCTGAGCGCTGACCGGCTTGAGCTCGTGATCTCAGGCGCAGGCAGCGTCGATATCGATGACCTGCAGGCTAACCAGTTCGAAACTCGCATCAGCGGGGCTGGGAACATCAATGTGAACGGCAATGTGGTCGATCAGGATGTATCCCTCAGCGGAGTGAGCAATTACAAAGGCGGCGCCCTGGAGAGCCAGACTGCCAGGATCGAGGTCATAGGCGTCGGAAACGCCATCGTCTGGGCGCATGATTCCCTGGACGTAACCATCGACGGCATTGGCGGCGTGGACTACTACGGAACGCCTGATATCACAGAGAGCATCCGTTTCGGGGGGAATTTAACCAGACTGGTCATTCCATGACCTGGCACAGCATCGGCTATCAACAAGCTATAAACATCACTCCATCGAAAATCTGAAGGAGGACCGAAAAGTCCATGCGGAACGCAATCCTTGCCCTGCTGGCGGCGGGCGCGGCATATGGATATGAACTGAAACAGGCGCTGGACAGCCAGTTCGAAGCTGTGTGGCCTCCCATAAATATCGGGCAGATTTACGCGACCCTCCAGCGACTGGAACGAGATGGGCTGGTGGTCAGCGAGACGGTCGCTCAGGAGCGACGA
Organism: SAR202 cluster bacterium; assembly: GCA_030743915.1. Lineage (GTDB taxonomy): Bacteria > Chloroflexota > Dehalococcoidia > Lucifugimonadales > UBA1123 > UBA1123. Next base: position 4,671 of record JASLRP010000575.1, read on the forward strand.
CCCAACAGGAAAGTGTACAGCCTCACAGGGGCGGGACACGAAGAACTGAAGGATTGGCTCGACGCTCCAACCTCCGGGCCGCGTCTGAAGGATGATTTTTTTGTGAAGCTGGTGGTTGCCAGAGCGTCAGGGGTTGTGGACCCGATAGAGCTTATCCGGCGACAGAGCGAGGAATATTTTCAAACGCTGAGCGACCTCGACGCTATGGTCGCCAATCAGAACGGCAATGATGAACGCATGAGCAGATTGTTGATCGAAGGAGCCGCGCTGCATATCCAGGCCGATATCAGATGGCTGGAGTTATGCGAGCAGGTCCTCACAGAGGAGTGAGACACATGGGTGAGATACTCACGGCGATAGGTCTGGTGAGAAGCTACGATTCCGATGGTACGGCATATCCGGCCCTCAGAGGAGTTGAGTTGTCCATCCAGGAGGGAGAGTTTGTGGCGGTCATGGGGGCCAGCGGATGCGGGAAATCGACTCTGCTGCATCTGGTGGGCGGCATTGATCGTCCCGACGCTGGCGAGATCAGGCTTCGAGGCACGAGAGTCGACACCCTCACCGAGGGTCAGGCGGCAGTGATGCGTCGCACGGACGTGGGTTACGTGTTCCAGTTCTTCAACCTGATCGGTAACCTGACCGTTGCGGATAACGTCGAACTGCCTGCGCTGATGGCTGGATTCTCTGCGTCCGATGCCAGAAAGCGACGAATAGAACTACTGGAGGAGTTGGGCATCGCGGAACACGCTGACAAGGTCCCGGGCAAGCTGTCCGGCGGACAGCAGCAGCGAGTTGCCATCGCCCGAGCTCTTATTCACGGTCCGGCGGTATTGCTGGCTGATGAGCCAACAGGGAACCTGGACAGTGTTGCGTCTCAGGAGGTGGTCGATCTCCTCAAACGCTATCACAACGCGGGCCAGACGATCTTGATGGTGACTCACGATGCGCGAGTGTCCAGCGCGGCAGACCGAGTGTTGCAGATGCGTGACGGACAGATTGTCCGCGAAACCTATCTCGATAAGCAGCGAGACGCCCGCTCTCTGGTTTCCAACCTGGTCCAACTGGAGGTGTGATCATGCTTCAGGCGATACTACGAAAAGCCTCTGCGGACCTTAGAACTCGCGTTTCCCAAACCGCAATGCAATTCCTTGTGGTCGCCAGCGCGGCGGCCATCCTGATGATGTCGATTTCACTGGAACAGTCGATCAATAGCTCTTACGATAGGGCCCACGATGAAGCCAATGGCGCCCACGTGTGGTTCGGCGCTGGCACAGAAGACGCGGCCAGGGCAGTGAAAGATATGCCCCAGGTTGTCGAGTCCACCGAGATATACGAGCAGGTGCGCGGCGCGATAATCGCTTCCGTCGAGCCCGATGACGTGGTCTTTTGGGGCATCGGGGCTGAACTCGGCGACATCCAGCCTGCGGTCATCACAGAGGGCCGTTGGCTCTCGGCCAGTGGCCAGAACGAGATGGTGTTAACTCGTTGGATGGCCCAGTCCTCGAACCTGGATATTGGAGACACAGTGGAGGCCACGACCGCCAACGCCAGCGCCGCTTTGACCGTGGTCGGCATCGCCGTGGACACAAGCTTCTTCCCGTACCCGCAGTCCCGACCCGGCGTTGTCTTCGTCACCGAGGATACCGTTCACCACCTGATCGGCGGCTCGGTTCGCGATCTGACTCCAGACATGCAGGGCGAGCGAAGGGCCGACTTCACCTTTGGCGTGAGAATTCAGAACCCCGAGTCCGCGGGCGAGTTCGCAGCGGACGCTCGCAATCTTGTCGGAGACGCTCTGTACTACGATCGCACGTGGCTCGCCATAAGAGACACTGTGGCGGAAATCAACGAGAGTCCGGTCATCATCCTGAGGGTGTTCAGCTTCTTTGGCCTGCTGGGCGCGGGCGTTATCGTCGCCAGCGCGATCACGGGCTACGTCCTGATGCAGACTCGCGATGTCGGAGTGTTGAAAGCCAGCGGGTTCGGTCCCCGGCACGTTGCCACACTATTTCTCGGTCAGCAACTGACTCTGGGAATGCTTGCCGCCGTGACAGGTGTCGTGGCTGCTGTTCTGATGACTCCGCTTGTCCTGTCGGTGGTCGGCGAGATTCTGTACTCTGGCGTTCCGGTCGAGTTTGATCTCGCGCGAATGGCGGCTGTGGTCCTGACCACGATTGTTGTGATTGTGGTGTTCACACTGGTCCCCGCATGGAAGGCCGGGCGCGTCAGCACGTTGGCTGCGCTGACCAGTCGCGGGCGAGGAGCGGCCTCCAGTCCGTCCCGTCTGGCAAGAATCGCCATGCGATTGCATGTGCCCTACGTGGCAGTCTTTGGGATCAAGGACATCTTCGCTCGCAAGACCCGTGCCTGGCTGACAGTTGCTGCGGTGGCAGTGGTGGCCGCAGTGTCGATGATGACCCTGACGCTTTTCACCATGTTCGACCGGTTCATGACCGAACCAGAAACAATGGGAGCGTGGCCCTTTGAGCTTCGTGTCGAACGACTGGGCGAATTCGGAACTTCTGAAGCGTCCACCGGTTATCTTGCCGCAGGAACTACAGACCCGATTTCGCAGGAAGACCTGATGGCGCTGATCGACTCTCATAGCGAGGTTGAGGCATCCGTAAGAAGCTGGGAGATGCAGGCGAGAGTCAAAGAGCTTGACCTGTATTTCCGCACATTCCTGCTTGACGGCCCGACAAACGAAGTCGGTTTCCACCTGACTGATGGACGAATGATATCCGGTCCGGGCGAGGCAGTGATCGGACTGGGCATGGCCCAGACCTTTGACCTGAAAGTGGGCGATACCGTGACCGGCCTTCTACCGTTGGGCGGGCCGAAACCAACTGAGGTTACTGTCAAGATAGTCGGGGTCTATGTGTTAGGCGAAAACCTGGGCAGAGTGTGGATGATGAGCGCGAACGCCTTGCTGGGCCTGGATAGAGAAACCGGCGACAACGATGAAATGCCTCCAGGAGCCATAAACCTGAAACTTGCTGAAGGAGTCGATGCAGACGAGTTTTCGAAAACGCTGGCTGCAGAGACCGGGAATCGTATCATGGTTGCCAACCTCAGAGAGCGGTTCGAGAAGGGCATCGAGGACGTGCGAAGCCTGATACCGCTGATGTTCACTCTTAATGGCATCCTGATCGCGCTGGCGGCGATGAACTTGCTGATTTCGCTGACGTTCGCAGTGCAGGAGCGGACGCGTGAATTCGGCATCCTGAAGACCACAGGTTTCACGCCGCGACAGATCGTGGCTGTAGTGGTCACCGGAGCGACCACGCTGGCCGTCATCGGAGTGGCAATCGGGGCGCCCATCGGTTACATTTTGACCCGAATATGGATACTCTATGGCGCAGACATCGACGGCCTGCCCGGGAGTGAGGTGGTCCAGGTTCCCAGCGCTCCCTGGATCGCGTTGATGGTTCCTCTGGCGGTTGGACTGGCGGCCCTCGGCGCCGCGCTTCCCGCCCGACGGGCCGCTGGGACCGTAGTGAGTCGAGCGTTCAGGTTTGAATAGATTCATCGGCCCGTGGGATTGGGCTCAGATGAAACGGGGCTATCTGCTTGATGCGGGGTGGGGTGGTATGGCAAGGGCATAGGAATGGGAACTCTGTGAGATAGCAGCCGTAATCATCCGGCAATTGGGGCGGCTGGTCGTTTCTTTGTCATCGCCCTCGGCGTATTGGAGCCGACCTGGAGCCGTATTTTGCGGCGACCTGGTCATGCCAATCCGTGCCATACTAGCTCGATTCACTCGATGAACCAACGCAAGTTGGTTTGTTCGACACTATGTGTAGTCGAGAGTCCCGGACCATAATAGGAACGAAGAAACGATGTCAAGGGTGGTTGTGCAGTGCGGGGACGCCGTCGAGGTTTAGGAGACATCCGTTTTTGGTCCGGTAGAGGATTCGCGTCGAGTGGAGGATTGCGCTCGCTTCGAGTAGCGCGAGCGGTGGCGGATAGTTATGTCTCGGCTTGTGCCACAGACCATGTTGATAGACCCTCGAATTTGCGTGGATCATACGGATGACAACAGAGCGAAAACACCAATCTTGCCTAGTCTGATGAATGAGAATCTGAAGAGTGAAACTGCGAGTGATTTTTGGCACTGCTTAAGCCAACAGAGGTGACGGAGGGCATATTCCAGCTTCCCGCAATCGCGTCGCGGGTAACGGCGCTCGTCTCAGGCGATAGCGTGACTCTGGTGGATGCAGGGTTGAAGGGGAGCGCGAAATGGATTGTGCGAGGTCTCGGGAGGATAGGCGTTTCTGTTGAGCAACTGAGCACGATTGCAATTACTCACCATCATCCCGACCACAGTGGCGGTCTCAGCGGTCTTCGAAAGTTCACCTCGGCGAAAATTGTCGCCCACCGAAGCGACGCCGCTGTTGTCCTTGGCGATAAGCTCGCGCCCAACCCGTATCAGAATCGACTGGCTGCGCTTCTCGCTTCACCTGTTTTGCCGGCGTTCTACGGCCCCACAATGCCGGTTGACCATCAAATGGATGGCGGGAACAATCTGCCATTCATGGAGAGCGTACAGGTCATTCACACTCCTGGACACACACCGGGTAGCATGAGTCTTTACGTGCGTGACAAGGGAGTTCTGATTGTTGGCGATGCTCTTGAATATCGTAGAGGCAAACTCAAACCTCCTGCCAGGATGTTCACAGAGGATAGGAACCAGGCCATCGAATCCCTTCGCCAGCTTCTGGAGTTAGACTTTGAGACGATCTGCTTCAGCCACTTTCCTGCGCTGGTAAAAGACGCCAAGAACGCCCTCAGAGATATGGTCGAAGAGACCGCAAATTAACCTTCGCCAACAACAGTCTCGCTTACTGCATCTGGATGGTACATGTGTAACTGGTCTGGCAGTTCAGTGTCCAATACCGTGGAGTCGTAACATCAACGCTATGTAGTCTCGCTTTGAGATTGAATTAGCGACAGACACGGCAAATGATAGAGCTACTCCGCAACCGCTGGGCGCCTTCAAGGAAGGAACAATGAACACTTGTCCCAATCTGACTATCGCAACTTCGCCTCGAGTTCAGATCAATTTCAACCGGATTCGGTATTTCATCCTCATATTGACGCCGATTGTGATACTGTCGGCCGCCGCGCTGATGTTTTCCGACTGGTTGGCGGATTTGAGCAAGCTGGGCTACATTGGCGTCTTCGCAGCAAACCTGATCGCCGCCGCCGCTCTGATCGTTCCGATACCCGGACTGGCGTTAGCTGTAGCTGCGGGCGCCATTCTGAACCCTCTAATGGTGGCCATAGCTGGGGCGACCGGCTCAACAATTGGGGAATTCACATCGTACTTTGCTGGTTACGGATCCAGCGAGCGTGTCCGAAAAGTGATGGCTGAGAACAAGTGGTACCCGCGCGCAGAAAGATGGGTGGCCAAAAAGGGATTTATCACCACGATGGCGTTGGCAATGATCCCGTCGCCCGGCATGGACGTCGTCGGTTTCACTTGTGGGTCTATGAAATACCCAATGCACAAGTTTGGTCTCGCGATACTGCTTGGAAAATTCGTGAAGTTTATAATAGCGGCATATATCGGGCTGCTTGGCGGCAGTGTAATCCTGGATCTCATTGGTTGATCACAATTCCACCGGCGGCACACGCTCTCAGCCCACAATCAAGCAGATTGGTGTTCGCATAGGCAGGCCAAAGTTCAGAGTGAGAGGCAACCTAAATGCAGCAGGCAGCATCCGGCGACACAATTGTGGAGTTTTTGAAAGACGCGGCCGAAAAGTTCGGTCCCCGCCCGGCCACTCTGATGAAACCAGGAATTCGGTATACGGGTCTGACGTATTCTCAGCTATGGGAAGGCGCCGGCAAACTTGCCGCGCTGCTCCAGAGCAGAGGGTTAGTCAAAGGCGATATGGCGATCATATGGGGACCAAACTGCCCGCAGTGGGTGTTGACATATTTTGGCTGCATCCGGGCCGGAATCGTGCTTGTCCCGATAGACATGATGAGCGCTCCGGAGTTCGTGGACTCGGTAACGTCGAAGGTTGACCCTAAGATAGCCTTCGTCTCCCGCGTCACTCCTTCATCGCACGAGAGGATCGATCTGCCAAAGATATTCTTCGAAGACCTCGAGGACCTGATTCGGGATCAATCCGAGCCTGCGCGCGCGGAATTGGACCCGTCGGATCTACTAGAGATCATGTTCACATCCGGGACCACTGGCGACCCAAAGGGCGTAATGCTTACTCACCGGAACCTGGTGTCCAATGTTGACTCTGCCCGGCAGTTCATACCCGGCAATTCGACAGATCGGCTTCTGTCTATCTTGCCTCTGAGCCATATGTTCGAGCAGATGGGTGGGCTCCTTCTGGCCCTGAGAGTCGGCGCCAACATTACTTACCTGACCAGTCGCCAGCCTACGGTCATAGTCAAAACAATAAATGAGCGCAGAGCAACAATGATGTTGCTTGTTCCTCAGGCGCTTGACCTGCTGATGAGTGGCATCGAACGCGAAGTCCGTAGCCAGGGCAAGGAAAATCTATGGAACACTATGAGGAATGTCGCCAGGAAATTGCCTTTCAGACTTCGTCGCTACCTTTTCCGACGTGTCCACGCCCGATTTGGCGGGGCGCTGGAAATGATATTCGTTGGCGGAGCTCCTCTTGACCCTGCCTTGGCTGAGAAATGGGAATTACTGGGAGTGAAGATAATCCAAGGCTATGGAGCTACCGAGGCTTCGCCGGTTATTACCACCCATCCTATAGAAAACTCCCGATACGACTGCGCGGGCTTGCCCCTTCCGGGAGTTGACATCAAAATCTCGGATGATGGGGAAATACTGGTCCGAGGGCCTAATATCACCCCCGGTTACTGGAAAGACCCAGAGAAGACAGCCGACACTTTTGACGGAGAGTGGTACAAGACCGGCGACCAGGGTTACCTGGACGACGACGGGCGCCTTCATCTAAGCGGCCGGAAAAAGGACATGATCGTGCTGGCGAATGGCCAGAATGTGTTCCCGGAGGACATAGAATCGGTTCTTAATAGGCACCCCCAGGTCACTGAAGCAGTGGTCGTCGGCTTGGCCAGAGAGTCGGACACTCAGGTTCACGCGGTACTCATACTGGAGGACAACTCCCGGTCAAACGAAATCGTCACGTGGGCCAACACGCAGCTTGCCAGTCACCAACGAATTAGAGGGCATCATATCTGGGAATGGGGGGACTTTCCTAAAACTCATACCTTAAAAGTGAAAAAGAACCGGGTGCTAGAGGCCATCGAGATTGAACACGGGGGAGGGGTTCCTCCGGCCTCAACAGTTCCAAAGCCTTCACAAGGGCGCAGCGTGGAGACCCTGATCTCGGAAATCAGCGGAGTTCCACTGTCACAGGTAACCCTTGAAAAGTCACTTGGAGACGATTTGGGCCTCGATTCACTTGGCACGGTCGAGATTCTGTCTGCGATTGAATCCGAGCTTGGCGCTTACATTGATGAGGGGGCCGTGACTCCTGAAACGACCGTCGCCCAACTGAATGAGCTTGTTAGCGAAGCTGTTGGAACCGAAGGGCCGAGGACGTTCCCGACTTGGGGGATGCGGTTCTGGTGCAGAATGGCGCGCGGCTTTCTTCAGCGCACTATGTTGTTTCCACTCATTCTGACTGCGTACAGAATTCGGGTGACCGGCGCCGAGAACGTCTTTGCGTTAGAAGAACCGGCGCTGTTCGCTGCAAACCACGCCCTGCACTTGGACAATGGCATCATCATCAAAGCAATACCTTCGTCGAAACGCCGCTGGCTTGCAATCGCCGCGTCCGACCACATGTGGAGCAATCCCGTCAGAGGAGCAGCTATACCCTTGTTGGGCAACGGATTCCCGTTCTCCAAAGATGAAAATGTTCGCGCGAGCCTGGAGAATCTCGGACGAATCCTGGACAACGGATGGTCGGTCTTGATCTATCCCGAAGGCGAACTGACCCATGGTGGGCCGATGAAGCCTTTCCTCGGCGGCACAGGTTTGCTGGCCGTCGGAGGGCAGATTCCCGTCGTGCCCATGAAACTGCAAATCCATAATATTGGGAGACCAAACTATCTGCCAATACTGCGTCGCGGAGAAGTCGTGGTGCGGTTTGGCAAACCTCTCACATTTTCGCCGAGCACAAACTTCGATGAAGCCACTCAACAGATTGAATCTGCGGTCAAAGCGCTCTAGCCTAACCGTTCACATTTACAGTGAACCGGAGCGCCCGTGCCGATTGGAGCGCTAACCTGTTTGCTCTGAAATGGGGATTCCTCTGCCCAGTAGCCACAGGATACCTATTTTGAGGCGTCCGCAAAGAACTTGGTTTTGAACGACGCGCGGCATGGCGACAACGACAAGCTTCCATCGCGCACTGCATCACCAATTATTTGGCCCTCTATACTTTCGAACGAAAAGACAACTTCCACACCATGCTATGATTGTGGCATTGAAAGCATCGTATACTCCGATCATAACGCGGACGAGGGCTTTCGCGTATCGACGGAAACGAGTGATACGCAATATGAAAGTGAACTGCCCATGCCTGACAAATTGATGACTGGTCCGTCGAAGGAATTCGTCGGCCGTGGAAAAGAGATGGGCGAGTTGAGGGCGGCGCTAGAGGATTCTCTGGCTGGCAAAGGGCGGCTCGTTATGCTGGCTGGGGAGCCAGGGATAGGAAAAACAAGGATTGCCCAAGAGCTGGCGACCCTTGCTGAGCAACGCGGCGCGCGGGTCCTTTGGGGACGTTGTTACGAAGGTGAGGGCGCTCCACCCTACTGGCCGTGGGCGCAACTCCTGGCGAACTATTTCCAAAGAAAAGACCCCAATCAAATAATCGCCGAGTTGGGTCCGCTGGCCACTAACGTGGCGGAGATTGTTCCCGAAGTCAGAGACAAACTGCCTGGCCTTGAGTTGCCTCCACCTCTGGAGCCAGAACAAGCGAGATTTCGTCTCTTCCAGTCTTTTGCTTCTTTCCTCAAGAACATCTCCCAGAACAAACCTCTAGTGTTGATCGTCGATGATCTCCATTGGGCTGACACGACCTCCCTCTTGTTTCTTGAGTACCTGGCGACTGAGCTCGAGCAAAGTCACATCATGGCGCTAGGCAGCTATCGAGACGTAGATGTGTCCCGACGCCACCCGCTGTCACAGACGCTCGGACATCTGATCCGTGAGCAGTTGTTCAAAAGAGTGCAGCTTCGGGGTATGAGTTCTGAGGAGGTTGAACAATTCATTGAGATCGCTTCGGAAACGAGTGTGTCTTCTGAAGTAGTCGATGCGGTGCACTCGCCGACAGAAGGAAATCCATTATTTGTGACTGAAGTGGTCCGACTCTTGGAGCAAGAGGGATTCGTGGAAGGACAGAGTATCAATTCGCGAATACCCGAAGGGATAAGAGACGCCATTGGAAGGAGGTTAAGCGGACTGTCAGAGGATTGCAATCATGCTTTGACTACTGCATCGGTCATCGGCAGGGAATTCAGTCTTGAGCAACTCGAGCATTTGGTTGAAACGCGATCAGAAGATGACCTGTTGCAGGTCTTGGAAGAAGCCTCTGATGGATACGTGATCGAAGAGGCGCAGGGGAGTATTGGATCTTACCGATTTACTCACGCTCTGATACAGCAAACGCTTGCAAGTGAACTGTCCACAATTCGAAAAGTGAGAATCCACGCGCGCATAGCTGAGGTTTTGGAAGAGATATACGGCGATAGCTGCGAGGCACATGCCGAGGAGTTGGCCCACCATTATGGCGAAGCCGCGGTCATGATAGGGCCCGAGAAGATGGCGTATTATAGCCTGTTAGCTGGACAGAGAGCCCTAGCTGCATACGCCTGGGAAGACGCCCAGGTGCATTTCGAGCGGGGCCTTGGGGGCGAAGAAGGGCTGGACATGAACGCGCAAACTGCTGCCATGAGTTCGGGCTTGGGGTATGCGCTGGCCGCCCGGGGACAGCATGAACGTGCAGCCATTAATCTGAAGAAGGCGTTCACTTACTATTCAGAGAGCGGTGATGTCACCCAAGCCGTTGCCACCGTATCGTTTCACCATGACATGGTCTTGAACTCATTAATGGAGGACTCGCTGTCTCAGGCGCTCGAACTTGTGCCAGCCGACTCTCTGGAATCTGCTCGTCTATTGTGTTCTTACGGTCTCTCGATTGGCACAAGAGGAAACGGGCACGCTCAAGGGCAAGAATCTCTGAAAGATTCGCTCGCGATCGCTCAACAGATTGGAGACATCGCCCTGGAGAGACGTATCATGGCTGCATCTGCCCAGGTAGATGGATCGCACATGAAATGGGACCGAAGCCTGGAGAAGAGCCTGCGCGCCCTCGAATTGTCGGTCCAAGTGGATGACGACCCAATTGATAAACTGCGAGCCCACATGTGGGCAAATAACAGTTGGTATGCCATGGGATATCCTGAAAGCGCGTTAGCCCACAACCCTGACATGAGCGAAATCGCAGAATCAATGCACGATGTGTACTGGCTGGAATTGGCAATAAGTCGTCGCCGTATTCTGGCTTATCTTTCTGGAGATTGGAAGGCGGTTCACGGGTTCGATGACGACGAGACTAATGTGGAGTCCGATAGCGTGCTTGCAATGGCATCATTTCAGACTGGTGATTTTGACAGAGGCAAAACCTACATGGATGCCCTCAAGAATGACGGAACCAACGACTTGGAAAAGTCTCGCTGGTCCCTCGTAGCGGCCTGCTTCTGCAATATCAGTGGAGAGTCTGACCTTCTCGCTGACCTGGAAGTTGCCGCAAAGAATGCATTGGTTCCTGAGCTACCGCCAATCCGGGCGTTAGAGTTTCAAGTCGCGCTGGCGCAGGTTGCGATACTCAGGCGTGAACCCTCGAACTGTGCTGAATTATATGCTGCTCTGACGCCCTACACCAAATCGGTGACTCAGACTGGAGCGATTTGCACTGATCGTTTGCTTGGCCTCCTCGCCCGAACAATGGGAAACCTGGACGAATCTCAAACTCACTTCGAGGACGCAATAACGTTCTGCCGGAAAGCGGGCTACCGCCCAGAACTCTGCTGGTCCCTATTCGATTACGCCGAGATGGTTACGGAGCGCAATAAGCCAGGGGACGTCATGAAGGCCAGAGAGCTATTGGACGAATCAGATCAGATCGCTTCAGGCCTCGGCATGAAACCGCTTAGCGGCAAGGTGGCAATCGTCAAAACACAACTCGAAGCTCGGCCTGCGTCTCAGCTAGCCAATCCCGGCGGCCTTACAGAGCGTGAGGTTGAAGTGCTGAGGTTGGTCGCTGCAGGCCGTAGCAACCGCGAAATTGGCGAAGATCTATTTATCAGCGTGAACACAGTGGCTCGTCACGTTGCTCACATATTCTCCAAAACAGACTCAGCCAATCGCGCTGAAGCAGCCACTTACGCTAATCAGCAAGGATTGCTGTAACCAAACCTCCTGTTCAACAGGACAGTTTGAACCAACAAGGCCACGCCGCAAATACCGCAGCAGGTTGCATGAAGACAACCATGGGAGCTCCCGGACTGCTTGCGCGCAACTGCCTCGTCTTAAAATCCCCGCTTCATCGCTCCAGATCGATTTCTTTCCGATTGCACGCCTTGAGGCACCCAATGCGCGCCTGGTATTCGCCAAGAGTCCTGAGATGAAGATGGCTGCTGGCAAAGAGTTCCACAACAAGACCACTCGTCCTCACCAGATGTGGGCCACCGACGCATCGTACTTCAGAGTCTCTGGATGGGGCTTCTACTACCTTGTCACCGTTATGGATGACTTCTCGCGGTTCATCCTGGCCTGGAAGCTTCAACGAGACATGACAGCAGACTCGTTCATTGAGGTGGTCCAGGACACAGTCGACATGACATGCATGACTGACGTTCCCTGGGAACATCGCATGAAGTTGCTTTCAGACAATGGGCCGGGCTACGTCGCTCGTTCCTTCGGAGAATACCTTCGCCTCGTGGGCATCCGACACATCCTGGCATCACCGTTCCATCCTCAGACCAACGGCAAGCTCTGGAGCGGTATCACCGGACCACCAAGTTCGACGTTTCAGATCCCATATGATGTCCTGGGAAACCTGGAGGTCGCGATCACGGACTTTGCGAATTTCTACAATAATCGACGTTATCACAAGGCGCTGGGGAACGTGACTCCCTCGGACGTGCTAGACGGTCGCAGGGAACAGATCTTGGAGAGACGAAAGGAGGCTCAGATTCAGACTTTTCAGCGTAGACGATTATACAATCAACAACTCAGAGAGCTCGCAGGATCGTTGATGAACTGGATCTCGCGGAGCGCACCGTAGTCGGGGTGCTCGGGGACCTGCGGGAAGATGGTTACCTTCTGGTGCGGCGAGAAGGACGCCACAACGTCTATCAGGTGAACGCTGAAGGGGCAATGAAACGACCGGAGCATGCGGGCTATACCATGCGAGAGTTCTTTGCGCACGTGCAAAACGAACTGGATCGAGCCGACTCAGCGGTTGGAAAACACGTCGATGGCGGAAATCCAACTCCCCCATAAAGGCGCTTCGTTGTGCGGCTCATCTGCGTTAAAGAACAGAGCCGATTAACCAAAGCAACACTGAACGAAGAACCTGGCGCCGGAGACGTGGAGACAATGAAATCCAGGGGCCAGTTGGAAGCTGAAGTCAGCGCGGCTATCATCAGCTTCATGCTGAAAATCAGGCCCTGTGCCAAGGGAAAGGCTAGGTATTCATGACATATGGGACAGGCTAAGAGCGAAGGAGTTTTTGCTACGGACAAATCTGTAACAGACTGACGCGTAGATAAATCGAAGCAGGCGGACCAGCGGCGCAATAGCCCTTCGAGTTTAGGATAGGCAGGTTTCTGGAAATTGCGGTGATCAAGTTGGGAGAGAACCTGGTTAACAGGAACCTTCTCGGAGTGAGGCCTGCTTTTGAAATGTGCTTTGGAGCCTGCCTTTTCCATGCCCAAGAGTCATTTCAGATTGCTCTCCGCTAGGATGCATCGATAGACGGAATGCAATTGACCGGTTACGCACAAGTGAGGGATGGGGGTTCCTAGCGGTGACGGATGGGACCGCTAGCGAAAGATGAGTCAAAGGAAATCGAAGCGCCAAATGAGAGTTCAGTCGCTGATCTGGTCACAAAGCG
>JASLRP010000576.1 GCA_030743915.1 SAR202 cluster bacterium
TCCGGCAGGTATCGACTGACTTCGTCGTCAAGGTCGATCAACCCTTGCTCTTTCAGCATCATGAAGGCGACCGAAGTGATGGGTTTGGTCATGGATGCGATGCGGAAAATGGCATCTGCTGGCGTATCGAAGGCGCCGCGATAGAGAGTGCGTTCACGATTCGCGATCACTGCCACGACACCGGGAACGTCGCCCTGTTCGACCCTTGTTTGCAACAAAGCGTCTAACTCAGAGCATCCATTGTCCGAAAGGGTTGTCGTGCGCATCTGTGACATATGGTCTCCCTTATTTCGGAACTGTCATCGTGTCAGCATCGCCCATTGTAACTGATGCCTGCTTCCACATCGTGCGCCCATGATTGCATGAAACGCTTTATGTGTTATACACCGCGTAAAAGAATATTTGTGACGACTTATGCTTAATGGCTTGTTTTGCGCCAAGGGTTATGCGATAGTCTCTCAAGCCTGATTGACGGGCCGGTGGAAACAGATGGCAGACTTCGCGCAACGATGACCAGTTTTTAGGTGGATGAGCAAATGATCAACTTTCTTAACACAGCAATTGGCAGAATAGCGACGGACTCCCGAAAGGCGCTGATGTTGGCCGCGGCGTTGGCGCTCACCGTTGGGTTATGGGCTGTGTCGGAATCAAACCATCAGGTCCAGGCAGATGGCGGCGACTTCGCGGCTGCCATCGAGACCAAGCTGACGGCATCTGACGGCGCAGCGTTTGACCTATTCGGGCGGTCAGTGTCGGTGAGCGGAGACACAGCGGTGGTCGGGGCTTACCTCGACGATGACGGGGGCTTAAACTCTGGTTCGGTTTACGTGTTCGTGCGGAGCGGAGGCGTGTGGACAGAGCAGGCCAAGCTGACGGCTTCTGACGCCGCAGCGGGTGACCAATTCGGGCGGCCAGTATCGGTGAGCGGAGACACGGTGGTGGTCGGGGTTTACGCCGACGATGACGCGGGCTTAAATTCAGGTTCGGCTTACGTGTTCGTGCGGAGCGGAGGCGTGTGGACCGAGCAAGCCAAGCTGACGGCATCTGACGCAGCAGCGGGTGACCAATTCGGGTACTCTGTGTCAGTGAGCGTAGACACGGCGGTGGTCGGGGCTGTCGCCGACGATCACGCGGGGTTCTACTCAGGTTCGGCGTACGTGTTCGCGCGGAGCGGAGGCGTGTGGGCAGAGCAAGCCAAGCTGACGGCATCTGACGCAGCAGAGCTTGACCACTTCGGATTCCGACTGTCAGTGGACGGAGACACGGCGGTGGTCGGAGCTGTCGGCGATGCTGATGGGGGCTTGGACTCAGGTTCAGCGTACGTGTTCACGCGGAGCGGAGTCACTTGGACAGAGGAAGCCAAGCTGACGGCATCTGACGCAGCAGCGGGTGACTGGTTCGGGTGGTCAGTATCATTGAGCGGAGACACGGCGGTGGTTGGGGCTGCCAACGACGCTGACGGGGGCTTAGACTCAGGTTCGGCGTACGTGTTCGTGGGGAGCGGAAGTAGTTGGACAGAGCAGGCCAAGCTGACGGCTTCTGACGCCGCAGCGTATGACTGGTTCGGATTCCAATTATCGGTGAGTGGAGACACGGTGGTGGTCGGGGCTTACGGCGACGATGACGCGGGCGACTACTCAGGTTCGGCGTATGTGTTCACGCGGAGCGGAAGCAGTTGGACAGAGCAAACCAAGCTGACGGCATCTGACGCAGCAGCGGGTGACTACTTCGGGATGTCTGTGTCAGTGAGTGGAAACACGGTGGTGGTCGGGGCTGTTCTCGACGATGACGCGGGCTCAAACTCGGGTTCGGTGTATGTGTTCGAAGCTCTTGCTCTCGAACAGTGTGATTGCGCCAAAAGCGTAGGGTTCTGGAAGAAGCAGTTCAGCGGCAAAGCCAAAAAGGACCAGTTCTCCGACTCGACTCTCGAAGCATACCTGGACATCGTTGACGCTGGCTCCGCATTCTTCGGATCGATGACCATTGCCCAGGCCAACGACGTGTTCAACCCGCCCAAGTCTAACAACGGCGGCACAGGCAGTGGCAGTGGCAGCAGTTCAGGGTCCAACGAGGCCACCAACCCATCGTCCAATGGCAAAAAGAAGAAGCACGGCTCCAAAGATGGCGACTCCAAGTCCGGCACGGGCGCGAACCTCACCAAGAAACAGCAAAACGCCGAGAAACAGATTTTGGCCGCATGGCTCAACTTCGCCGCGGGCGGTGTGACCGGAGACGAAGTGATCGATACGCCAGAAGGCCCAATGACCTTCGACGCTCTCATGGGCACGGTGGAGGGCCTGCTCTCCGGCGCTCCAACCGCTGATGAGTTGGAGCGCGCCAAAGACCTCGCAGAGTCGGTCAACAAACACGACCAGGACAACCCGGATTGCGACACAGGCACAGGTTCCAGCAGCAACAGCGGAACCGGCACAGGATCACGCACAGGATCCAAGACCAGGTAGCAAGCTAAGAGGGACGGCACACAGGGTCTTTCGACTCTATGTGTCGTTCAGCGCTGGGCGTGAACAGTCAGGATTTGGATAACACATCTGCTTGGCTCAAAAGAGCCAAGCAGATGTTCAGGAAATCAGGCGCGTCCCCCCGAACATGCCTGCCATCTCGATGACAGGCCAGTGGGTGCGCTGTTAGAGGCTCTCGTTCACACTGCTCGGTGGGGCATCCTCCATGTTGGTTGCCACCGACACCACCAACAAAGGAAAACCCTTCCCGCCATGCTGAGCCCAGGCGAAGCATCTGGTCGCATGTCTTCCAACCCTTGTCCTGCTTACGACCAGATTCTTCACCGCCGTTCAGAATGGCGTATTCTGACAGCCCACTTTCATACCAGCGGCTTGTCCTGACCCCTGATAACCTGATACCTGGCCCTTTTTCTAAAGAATGGTGAGTTAGCTGACGGCTGAAAGCTGATTGCTGAAAGCCTTTTTCATTGGTGAAGGGCTTTGATGCCCCATTTGCTGACTCAAGCCGCATTGACTGACAGGTTTCCGCACGGTATATTCGATTGATGATCATTGGACTTTTATCAGACACCCACCTACCAAACCTTATCCGAGATTTAGACGAGCTAGGCCCAGAGCCGGTGGAGTTCTTCAAGAGCGTTGACCTGATCTTCCACGGCGGAGACCTTACCACTCCGCGCGTGTTGGACTGGCTGGAGCAGTACGCTCCGGTGGTATGCTCCACAGGCAACAACGACCCGATCCCCGACCATCGCTCCGACGAGGTGCAGGCGCTGGAGATCGAGGGCTGGCGCATTGGCTTGATCCACAGCCTGGAGGGACAGTTCCGGCCCACGGAGGAGCTTCAGCCCTACTTCCCCGAGCCGGTGGACATCATGATCGCTGGCCACACCCATCAGGAACGACTGGAGCATCGCGAGGGCGTGACGCTTATCAACAGCGGCAGTATCACCTTTCCCCACCACAAGGAGCTTCGAATGGGGACCGTCGGCCTGCTGGAATTGAAACCCGGCTGGATGAAGACCGACATTATGCTGTTGGGCGAGACTCCGGGCAGCCCCAACCCCTGTGAGGCCATGTCTATCGAGATCGAGATGAACGGCGCAGGCCCGCAGATAATTTCTCAAACACCACAAACACCGTAAAATGTGCAGCCGTCATTCTGAGCTAGGGTAAAACCCCTCAGCGTGGCATATTCTGAAGGCTGAATGCTGATAGCTGAAGCCGTCCCAAAGGAACGAAATGACTCAGGCGCTAGAAGGCATCACCGTACTGGACTTTACTCAAGGAATGGCAGGCTCCATCGCGACGATGGCGCTATCGGACTTTGGAGCCGAGGTTATCAAGATCGAGCCTCCCGAGGGCGACCCGTACCGCGCGACTCCACAATCTCACCTCTGGGACCGAGGCAAAAAGAGCGTCGTCCTCGACCTGAATGACCCCGATGCCGTCAAGCGTGTCCGCCAACTGGCGGAACGGGCCGATGTGGTCGTCGAGACCTTCAAACCCGGCGCCGCAGACTCGCTGGGCGTCGGATACGAGGCATTGAAGGCCGCTCGCCCAGACTTGGTGTACTGCTCCATAACCGGCTTCGGCCCCAAAGGGCCGTACTCCAACTACAAAGACTATGACGGGCTGATTGAGGCCAAGTCGGGCAGGCTGATGACCTTCGCCGGAATTGCAGGGCGCGAAGGCCCCAGCTACGCCGTCGTCAATGCCGCCAGTCATGCGGCTGGTATGGGCACAGTCCGGGGCGTCGTCTCGGCGCTCATGGTGCGAGACCAGACAGGCCAGGGCCAGAAGATAGAAACCAGCCTTCTTCAGGCCATCACCTACTACGACCTGGTCCAGTTCGTCCTCTGGCAGATGATGATCAAATACCCCGAGACCTTCGACTTCGACCCGACCACCGTTGCCATGCGAGCCTCCCCCATTCAATACCTGCCGGTGCGGACGAAAGACGGCAAATGGATGCAGCTTGCCAACCTGATCGAGCGGTTGTTCCGTTCGGAGATTCACGCCATCGGTCTGGGGCATATTTATGACGATCCGCGCTTCGTGGACGCTCCCAATCTGGTCGAGGAGGATGACCGCGAGGAACTCCGCAGGATGATTCTCGCCAGGATGCAGGAGAAGACCGAGGACGAGTGGATGGACCTGTTCATCAACGAGGAGGGCAACGTCGCCGCCGAGCCGTTCATGACGGCCACCGAGGCGCTGTCTCACCCACAGGTTATCCACGATGGCTACGTCCAGAACGTGGAAGACCCGACCGTTGGCCTCATGCGTCAGCTTGGCCCTGCATTCCATATGGACAGCGTGGGCGGAACGCCGCCCCGAATTCGTGGGACGGCTCCTGCCCTCGGGCAGCACACCGAAGACGTTTTGAAATCTCTAGAAACGCCAATCTTGCCGAAGAATGGGAACGGCTCGAAATCTCTACCCAAACACCCATTGGACGGCGTGACGGTCCTTGATCTGTCAACCGTAATCGCAGGCCCGCTGGCTGGCTCTCTGCTGACCGAGCTTGGGGCCAGAGTGATTCGCATCGAGACGCTGGCCGGCGATTATATGCGTGGATTCTCCGACGGCGTCGCCTCCAACAGGACAATGGCCGGGACCGAGGGATTGTCTCTCGATCTCAAAACCGAGGAGTGCCAGGAGATTCTGCGTCGTCTGATACCCAAGATGGACGTAGTGATGCACAACATGCGTCCCGGCGCGCCGGAGCGTGTGGGCATCGGTCTGGAGCAGGTGCGCGAACTCAACCCCGACATTAACTACATCTACGTTGCCGGCTACGGTTCCTCTGGTCCGTACCACCACCGGCCAGCGATGCACCCCATCGGCGGCGCGGTCGCCGGCGGAGCGCTGACCCAGGCCGGACGCGGCGCTCTGCCACCGGAAGACGCCGAAATGACGATGGAAGAGATCGTCGAAGTGTCGCGAGTGCTGGGCCGCTCTCAGGACGTGAACCCCGACCCCAACACGTCGATGGTGGCGTCGACCGCTGTGGTCATGGGACTCTACGCCCGCCAGCGCACCGGCAAGCCTCAATACACCGAAGTCTCAATGATCGGAGCCAACGCCTACGCCAACGCCGACGACTTCTTCGACTACGATGGCAAACCTCCGCGCCTGTTCCCAGACTCTGATGGCTACGGAATCCATGCTCTGGATCGCATCTACGAGGCTCAGGAGGGCTGGGTATTCCTGGCCTGCCCGTTGCAGGAGGACTGGCTTGCTTTATGCGACGCTATCGAACGTTCCGACCTGCGTGATGACCCAAGGTTCTCAACTCCCGAAAAGAGACTGGAGAACGACGACGCGCTGATCGCCGAGCTTGTGCCACTATTCAAGACCAGATCGCCCCAGGACTGGGAGACTGAGCTGTCCGCCAAGGACGTCGGGTGCGTCCGGGTCGAGGACAGCAACATGTACGGCTTCTTCAACGACGACGAGCATGTTCGAGAGAACGAGTTCATCACCGAGGTCGAACACAAGAGTTTCGGGAGATTCTGGCGATACTCTCCGCTCCTGAATTTCTCCAAGACGCCCGGCAAGGCCGGCGGCGGCATCCTCAGAGGCCAGCACACCATGCCCATCCTCAAGGATTTGGGCTACACAGAGGATGAAGTCCACGCATTTAAGGCCAAAGGCGTGCTGGACTGGGAGGAGGCCGCGCCTCTAAGCTAAGCTCCATGAGCAGCCAGCGCCAGAGGCCCAACATCGTGCTGATGTACGCCGATGACATGGGTTACGGAGACTTCGGGGCCTACAATGACGGCCACGTCCAGACCCCGAACCTCGACGCGCTGATAGGTGAGAGCCTGTGCCTCAGCCAGCATTACTCCGGCTCTCCCGTATGCTCTCCCGCCAGGGCCACTCTGCTCACGGGCCGGTACTCTCATCGCACCGGAGCCGTCACGCCCCAGGAGGTGCGAGGCATGGATCGCATCGCCACCCGCGAGGCAACCATCGGCGACACCTTCAAGGCGGCGGGATACGCCACAGGCATGGTGGGCAAGTGGCACAACGGAGCGCTGGACCCTAGATACCATCCCAACGCCCGTGGCTTCGATGAGTTCGTCGGCTTTCGCGGCGGCTGGGCCGACTACTACCGCTGGAACCTGGACGTCAACGGCTCGACTCGTCCGTCAGATGGACGCTATTTGACCGACGTTCTATCCGAGGAGGCGGTATCCTTCATCGGGCGTCACGCCTCTCACCCATTCCTGCTGATGGTCCCATTCAACGCTCCGCACTCGCCGCTCCAGGCCCCGGATGACATCGTCGAAAAGTACATCGAGATGGACCTGAGTCGAGGCGTGGCCCTGACCTACGCAATGATCGAGGTCATGGACAAGGCTGTTGGCCGAATCCTGACCGAGATAGAGTCGCGGGGCCTGCGCGAGAACACCATCGTCATGTTCACCAGCGACAACGGCCCGGCCTTCATGCTCAGAAGCGACCAGGTGCCTTCAGGCGTCAACATCGACACTACTCGATACAACCGTGGCTTCAACGGCGCCAAAGGTTCAGTCTACGAGGGCGGAATCCGCGTGCCGATGATAATGCGCTGGCCCAACGGTTTGCCGACCGGTCATCACGAGATCACCGAACTGGTCCACTTCGCCGACTGGCTGCCAACGCTGGCCTCCGCCGCAGGCATCGACGTTCAGAGCGTTCTCCCTCTGGATGGACACAACGTCCTCCCGCAGATTCGTGGAGAACAGCCCTGGGAAGAACCCAGAAGGTATTGGCAGTGGAACGAGTACCAGCCCATCGGGGCCACCAACGCCGCCATGAGAGAAGGCGACTGGAAGCTTGTTCGCCCCCGAATGGACATCCAGTACGCCAGCCCCAATGATGAAGAGGTCCACAGACGCTACATCCAAACGGACATCGAGTACAAGTACAATCCCGAGAACATCACGCGCCTGATGGACAACCCCGACCCCCAGCGGATAATCCCCGATCCTCCAGCCCCAGAGCTATACAACATCACCTCCGACCCCCTGGAGCAAAACAATCTCATGGGCGCCCATCCCGGACGCGCGCTCCGCATGCTCCGAGAACTGGAGTCCTGGTTCGAAGAAGTGGATACCGAACGCGCCACCGCCCACGAAGAAACGCTGGGCTGACGCAACGTTCGGCCTCCAACACCTTCCCGCAACGTGTATCATTAGGACGCCAACCACGCCATGCCAAGCGAGAGCGAAGCATCTGGTCGCGTGAGGGGCACCGTTGTACTATTGCGGCCAGACCCTTCGGCTGTGGCCTCAGGGTGGACAATTCTGTATAACCGATCTTAGATATTCTTGCTGCCTTAACAGGATCACACAGGAACACAATGCCCAATACAAACAACTCAAAATTCCCGATCGAAGAAGTCGCCAGATTCCCTGCTCCGGGGATGGCGGCTCCGGTGTCCTATGCCTTCAGCAACGATGACCGGCTGGTCACGTACCTGCATGGCGAGGACCAGAGTCCGGTGCGCCAGCTTTACGCTCTCGACGTCGAGACCGGAGAGCGGCGCGTGATCCTCGCGGGGCTGGATGACGAGAGCGAAGAACTGTCTATCGAGGAGGCCCTGCGCCGTCAGCGCCAGCGTCAGATGGGCCGGGGTATCACCCGGTACTCGTGGGGCGACAGCACGGAGCGAATTCTCATTCCGGGGCAGAGCGCGATCTACGTTATGGACGGCCCCGACGCTCCGGCGCGGAAGGTCGTTGACGGCGGCGATAACCCGATTATCGACCCTCAGCTTTCGGCGGACGGAACTCAGGTCGCCTACGTTCAGGACTCCGAGGTGTACGTCGCCTCGGTGGACGGGGGCAGTCCCAGGCAGATTACAAGTGGCGTGCGGGGCACGGGCAAGACTCACGGACTCGCCGAGTACATCGCTCAGGAGGAGATGGGCCGGGGCTCCGGCTTCTGGTGGTCGCGGAACGGCTCTCATATCGCGTTTACCGAGGTGGACGAGACCCACATTCCTGTCTATCGCATCGTCCATCAAGGCAAGGACCAGGTGGGCGAGGGCGCTCAGGAAGACCATCGTTATCCCTTCGCCGGAGAGGCCAACGCTATCGTGCGGCTGGGCGTCGTCCCTGCCGAGGGCGGTGAGCCGGTGTGGATGCACCTGGGCGACGATGAAGACATCTACCTCCCTCGCGTCACCTGGATGCCCAATGGCGAGCTATGGGCGCAGATCGAGAACCGAGAGCAGACAGTCCTCAATCTGGTGCGCTTCGACATCGCTACCGGAACCCGTTCGACAGTCTTGCAGGAAACCAGCGACGTTTGGATAAACCTGCACAACATGTTCCACCCTCTGGACTCCGGCGAGTTCATCTGGGCTTCGGAGCGCACAGGGTTCACCCACCTGTATCTCTACGACGGCGACGGCAACTTGATTCGTCAGCTTACCGACGGCGATTGGATGGTGGATGGACTCTCAGGCGTTGCCGGACTGACCGGAGACGCCGGACTCGCCGCCGTGGACGAGGGCGCCGGACAGGTCTATTTCACAGCCACCAAAGACGGCCCCACAGAGCGCGATCTATACTCCGTTTCTCTGGCAGGCGGCCCGATCCAGCGAATCACAACCGAGCCGGGTATGCACCTGGTAACCATAGACCATAACTTCAAGAATTTCGTAGATTCGCATAGCTCGATTGACGTCCCTCCGACCATCACCCTTCGGTCGCTGGGTGACGGGTCTCAGTTACGCACTCTCCACGAGCCATCCGACCCAAGAATCGAAAACCTCGAATTGGAGCCGCCCGAGCTTATAACCTTCCAGACTCACGACGGCGCATCCCTCCACGGCGCCATCTACCGTCCGCCATCGGAGTTCGGAGACGGCCCGCATCCGACCATCGTGTACGTGTACGGAGGCCCCCACGCTCAGGTGGTGGACAACCACTGGAGCATGACCGCATCCATGCGCGCCCAGTTCCTGCGCAGTCAAGGATACCTGGTGTTCATGCTGGACAATCGAGGCAGCGCGCGGCGCGGCCTCGCCTTCGAGGGCGTCATCAAGCATCACATGGGGACCATCGAGGTCCAGGATCAGGTCGAGGGAGTCCGCTGGCTAATTGATCAGGGCCTCGCCGACGCCGACCGCGTGGGCATCTACGGGTGGAGCTACGGAGGGTTCATGACCTTGATGTGTCTGGCTCAGGCGTCTGACGTGTTCAAGATGGGTGTCGTCGGCGCTCCGGTTGTCCACTGGGATGGCTACGATACTCACTACACCGAGCGGTACATGGGGATTCCGCAATCCAACCCCGACGGTTACGCCGACAGCAGCCCCATCAACCACGTCCAGAACATCAAGGGTAATATGTTGATCGTCCACGGGCTGATCGACGAGAACGTCCACTTCCGACACACCGCCCGGCTAATCAACTCTCTGATCGCCAATCGAATCCCCTACGAGTTCATGCTGTTCCCCGACGAGCGGCACATGCCCCGCCAGTTGGGAGATCGAGTCTATATGGAACAACGGATCACCGATTTTATTCAGCGCAATCTTTAACTCGCCATTCTGAATCCGCAGATGAGGAATCTGGTCGAAACAGGACAGGCGCTGTTGCGCAACGAATCAGATGCTTCGCCTCGGCTCAGCATGGCGTGGTGAAGGATCGTTGTTGGCCGTGTTGGATGTATCCGACAGAAGCGGTTCACGAGACCCACTTCAATTAAAATCGACCAGCCCTGATGCTTGATAATCCAATACCTGATAACCTGACACCTGAAAACCTATTCTCCGAGGGACGAACACATGAACATCATGCGGGAAGAAGTGCCAATCAGGTCGTTCTCTGTATCCGCCTATCTGTGCAAAATTGACGACAATGGCGGCAAGATTCTTCTCCTTGAGAGGACATCCCAGTACCTGAATCGCACATGGCAGGAGATATCTGGCCTGATCGAACCGCGAGAGACCGCCTGGGAAGCGGCTCTTAGGGAGATCAAGGAAGAGACCAGCCTCACTCCGTACCGATTCTACTCCGCCGATTTCGTCGAGCGTTTCTACGAACACGGACAGAACGTCATAAACCTGGTCCCCGTTTTTGTCGGCTTCGTCCATGAAGATGCTCAGGTGCATCTTTCTGAAGAGCACAGCGACTACATGTGGGTCAGGACCAACGAGGCGTTGGAGTACCTCCACTTCTCCCAGCAAAAAGAGGCGACCCTCCACGTTCAGAAGGCGTTCCTAGATACCGAACCCAGCGAGCATCTGCGAATCAACTTCGAGGCCGTCGGGTAGCCTGCTCTGGTGACTCTAGGATGACAGAACCGTAGTCGCATGTTTTTGTTTTCGCTGAATTGATTGAACCCGATGAACATTGGGGCATCCGCGTATTCTCATGGCATTGAGTTTTCTCATAACCGATGATAATTTGGAATTGCCAGACGGGTTCCTAAGGTAATTCTTCAACCATTTCCTGACGTCTTCGTCGCGGCAAGATTTGCGGACAGCAACAACATAGCTGACGTGTCAGAAGAGAGCCATCCTGTCTTGGCAACTTTGTGACGAAATAGGAATTGACGAAGCCGTTATGACCAACGATCCGGGTGACGCCGAAGAAAAGTTAGATTCCTTCGGCGACTCAGACGACAAATCGGATTCCTTTGAGTTCGATGACACGGGAGAAGTTGCAGGTTACATCTCCCAGGATCAAGCTCGGGTATTGGCGATGCGCACCGCTCAGGAAACACCCGGAGCATATGGTCGCCGATTAAGGCGGACGCCAATCGCATTCGAGGTTGCCTCGGAAGAGGACACTGAAGATCACTACGTCGTAACGTTGTCTTTCCGTTCTCAAGGGGACTTTGAAGGAACTCCGGGGCAAGAGCAGTTCTTCATAGAAAAAGAGGGCGCCGTTGCCGTCCGACAGGTACTCAGTCTTCCACAATCGACAGGCTTGTGGAGATTTCCTTCCAAACCTGTGATCGCGGGATTTTTCGCCCTTGGCGTGGTGGGAGTTGTAATTGCCGGGATCACCCTTGGCACGATAATCTCGAATCCCTCCAACAATCCTGTTTCCCCCACTCCAACAAATACGGTTTCCAATAGCGCCGCGCCGACCCCGTCTGCCGCCGCAATACAGTCCACGCCGATTCCAACGCCCGGAGCAACGCAATCTCCTGGTGGATCACCAACTGACACGCCAGTCGCTTCATCACAGACGCCTGC
>JASLRP010000577.1 GCA_030743915.1 SAR202 cluster bacterium
GTGCCAGCCACCGTGGCCTCGGCCCACGGCAAGGAGTTGACCCTGGAGGTCACCTCCATGCCCTCGGACCCCGACCAGCCACTGGCGCGCCTGTTCCGCGTGATGATCCTCTACGCAGGGGACAGGGACCCGGTTGACGGGGCCAGGGTGCAGCTATCCGCCGACCGACAGGGCGGAGGCCCCGCGATGGAGCCTGTCTTCGTAGAACCGCTGAACCAGCCAGGGCTGTACGCCGCGGAGATGGCCTTCCCACTGTTCGGCTCCTGGAATGTGACTCTGGAGGTTGTGGAGTTCGGCGAGGGCGAGGTCACATTCGTAGAGGAAGTGCTTCCGGCTGACCCCACCCAAACGACCAACAACGAAGTAAGACAGCAGGTCCTGGACCTGTTCTTTCGGTTCGATTGGAAAGACGTGGCATCCATCGCCGTCCGCGTGGGCCACATCCTGGGCGGGACAATCTGGCTCGGCATAACCGGCCTGATTTTGGCGGCATTCTGGTTCATGCCCCGTCCCGCCCGCGCGGCCCTGTTTTACAGGCTTTCCCGCATATTCATGCCAGCCACAATCACAGGGCTGTTGGCCCTGACGATCACCGGCATCTACACCGGCATTTACAGCGCCCCAATAAACCCGCCTGGCATTTTCGATATCGACATCATGATGGAGATACCCTTCGGCCCTCAGTATATGGCGACCATGATCTTCAAAATTGCGGCCCTGATCACGTACGGGATTATCGCGGTGCCCATGTCAGCGTCACTCAGAGCGGCATCGGTACCGGTCGTGGCTGGAGGTGGCCTCGCGTCCATCGCCGAACATACTCGAATCCTGGCGAGAAAGACCGCCGAGGATGCGGAAAGACCTCTCTATCGTATGGCGCTTGCCAACGCGATTCTCGGATTCGCGCTGGCTGTCGCCATCACCACGGCGGTTTATCTGCACTACATCAGCCATCTGGCGGTGCTGATACCAAACTGAACAATCTTCTTGATGGAGTAACTGAATCCATTTTCCTGCATGGCGGAGATGACGGAGGCACAGACGATGAAAAACACGACCTCTCACCGGATATTCTCCGGGTATACGTGGAACGTGAAACTTCCCTATCCGCGCTCGCTCAAGACGTGGTTGCTGGTCATCGGCGCTTCCGTTGGGCTCGTGGTGTTGACGTACGGGTTGGCCCGAGTTTTTCAGATCGACAACGTGACGCCAAATTCGGCCGATGAGCGTGTTGAGATGCCCAACCTGGACTGGCGGCAGATGATCAGCGTGTTGACCCGCTATGGCGAGCGACCCGGCGAGGGGGCCGAGTTCGTGGAGATGGACGTCCTCATGGCGACGCCTCAGTATTTCGCGGCGACCCGCCGGACACCACCCGGACAGGCCGCCGAATCGCCGTCCATAGTCTTCTACCTCACCGAGACAACCCACGTTGACGATCTGCCATCGTCGCCGCCAAACCCGATTCTCAATGTTGGAACTCAATCCGTCACCCCAGCCAACACATGGGTGATGGCCGACTCGCCTCACCACCGAACGTCAATCATGACCTACGATGCTTCCGACCTCGATTTCGGAAGCGCTTTGAGCATGTCCTTCACAGATGACCCGGGCTTGTCCCAGGCAGACAACGCCTTTGAATGGCAGATGCCCTTGACGTACTCTGACACGTACGCCAGCGACGACATAGTGGTCGGAAGCGCGTCAGGCGCCGTGTACGCTCCAGCGGTGTCCGGCGTGGCTGTCCTGGCGGTGCTGGGCGGCCTGCTGGCGGCAATGTGGCCGTGCCTGTTCCAGCTAACCGCGTACTTCATTCCCGCGATGGCGGGCATGAGCATGCACGACGCCTCCAAAAGTTCAGACCTCAAGCCACGGCTGGGCGTCGTCAAGATCGCGCTGTTTTTCGTGTTGGGATTCACGGTAATATACACCCTGGCAGGCGCGGTTATCGGATACGGGTCTCAGCAGCTATCCAGCATGGAGTCCTTTTACACCTGGCAGAGGTATCTGAGCATTGGAGCAGGCATCCTGCTGATGGGCATGGCTCTGCGAGTGGCGGCCAACGCCCGCGCTCCGCTGGTATGCAAGATGCCGATTCTGAGCAAGGCATCCGGCTCAGGCATGACATCCCCCTGGGAGAGCATGCTGGTCGGCGTGGCATTCGCCACTGGCTGCATGACATGCTTCGGCTCGGCGATTCTCATCGGCATGGTCCTGTACGTCGGCCTGGCCGGATCTCCGATCGTCGGCGCGACTCTGCTGTTCCTCTTCTCGCTGGGAATGGGAGTTCCGCTGGTAATTGGAGCGATGGCGATGGCCCGAGTCCTGCCTCTGTTGTTCCGTCTGGAGAAGGTCATCCCCTGGATGGGCCTTGCCAGCGCGATTCTCATCGCCGGATACGGCCTGATACTGGTAACAGGAAACTTCATGACGCTGACCAGTTGGCTTTACAAACTCATGGGCATGACACAGGCATTGTAGAGCTACTGAGGAAACATGTGTCGTCGGCGCTCGAATATTGTGCCGACGGCACATGTTTTCCTTTTGTGTGATGTTGTTTCTTGATAGCAGGTTGGCGTCCGGTAACCGGTCGCCGCCATAGACCAAGAATCAGGTCTTCACAAATTTCTCACAATTTCCTCACACTCGGTGGAACCCGAGTCGCAGTTTCTTCACACTGACCCAACTGACCTCGTCACGTTCATTATTTTCGGACCGTGTTCAGTATGCGATGAATGGCCGAGAGACAATAGCAGTCAGGTTGGCTCCAGTCACGGACGACGACAGTGGTTTCAAGCCATTTGGTGCGGGAATCGGACCCGACGATGGCATTACGTGAAGTTATTCTTGGGGTTTCGAAACTGGGAATTCAGGGCGGTTTTTCATGCTTGACGCGGCCCGCTGAGATTCTTCATGATATGCAGGGCCCGAACTCACACCATCCCGATGCAAGTTCGGCGTCCAATATATAGCTTGACGGGGGACGCATGACGAGACGGTCGTCACAAGTCATTTCATTTCTCATTAACGCAGACCGCGCAGGTTTGCGTTTTTTCGGCGTTCCAAGAATCAACTCAGAGGAGACCTGTAACAAATGAACCGATTATCCGCAATTGGTCTGGCATTGATGATTTCCCTTTTCCTGGCAGCTATTGCATGCAGCAGCGAGAGCGACGAGACGTCGAGCGCACCAGCGCCGACCGCTGCTCCAGCGGCCGCTCCTTCCGGCGGAACCGCCTTCGAAGTCAGTCTTCAGGACCCAGGCGGCTCTGGGTCCTACGTATTCAGTCCTGCAGACCTCACATTCAGTGTGGGCGATACCGTCTCTTTCTCGTTGACATCCGAAAAAGAGTTTCACACCTTCACAGTTGACGATCTCGGGATTGCCGAGAACGTGAATGCAGAGACCACCGTTGACCTGACGTTCACATTCGACACTGCCGGGACTTTCGAGTTGATCTGCGTGCCTCACGAGGCTCTTGGCATGGTGGGGACAATAACCGTCCAATAGGGAGCATCCGATGAACCGCCACTCAATAACCGTAGCCGTGATGTGGGCAGTTTTCACCATCGCAGGCGAGGTCTTGGTGCTGAACTTCACGCCGTTTCCGGCGGCCACTGCCGAGCAGGCTCATATCGTGGATGATGCCTTCACGTTGCTCACAATGCTGGCGGTCCCGGTGTTCTCACTGGTCGTCGCCATGCTGTTGTACAGCTTCGTAAGATTCGGACAGAACGACCGACCAGAAGAGGACGGCCCTCCGATACATTCCCATAAGGGGATCGCTTACATCTGGGTGCTACTAACAACAATCCTCACAGTTGTTGTGATCATCCATCCGGGCATCACCGGCATATTGGAGCTTCGGGCTGACGACGATAACATTGATCTGGTGGTGCAGGTCGAAGGGCAACGATTTAGCTGGTTGGTCAAGTACCCTGAGCATAATGTCCAGAGCAGGTCAGAGTTAGTGCTGCCTGTGGATGAGAACGTCCAATTCCTGGTCATGGCTAGCGACGTAATCCACTCTCTGTGGATTCCAGGATTCCGCGTAAAGATCGACGCCGTTCCAGGCTTGACAACCAAAGTGACGGCAACGCCCAACATTGTGGGCTCCTACGAGAAAGATGTGAACTTCCGCCTCCAGTGCGCCGAGTTATGTGGCGCGGGCCACGCGGTTATGCGCATGCCCGTGCGTGTGGTGGAGCGAGCGGAGTTCGATGAGTGGCTAAGCGAGCAGCGGCCCATTTCGGCCAGGAGATAAAGAGATGGGATTTCTTTCCGCCTTCAAACACTTTGGCTGGGGCCTGTTGGGTGCCGCCATTGGCCTGGGAATCGGAGTTGCCTTCGGCAGTTTCGTCGCAGAGATAACAGACCGCGACCCTCTCCAGATTCGCGTCGCCATTGGCTACGTGTTTGCCTTGATTGGGTGGCTATTGGGCGTTGGGCTGTGGGAAGTCCTGGCGCGCGAATGGCTCGGTCTTGAACCCAAACCCCACGATAATCACGGTTGGCAACGGTACTTTTCTTTCAGCCTTGACCACAAGGTCATCGGCGTCCAGTACCTGGTCACGATGGTGATTCTGTTCCTGGTGGCTGGCCTTTTCGCCATGCTGATCCGCATCGAATTGTTGGACGCAGGCCAAAACTTCCTCAACGCCAATGACTTTAACACCACCATGAGCCTGCACGGGATCATCATGGTGGCTGTAGCCGTGGCGAGTATCATGGGAGGATTCGCCAACTTTGTGTTGCCGTTGCTCATTGGGGCTGACGACGTCGCCTTCCCGCGAATCAACGCACTGAGTTTCTGGATTGTCCCTCCCGTCGCAGTTCTGCTGATCACGACGCCAGTGTTTGGCGGGTTCGACTCCGGCTGGACAGCCTATCCGCCCCTGAGCGTCATCAACGCTGACGGCCAACTGTTGTTCTTGTTCGCGTTCCTGACCTTCGGGCTATCGTCTATCCTGGGCGGCCTGAACTTCATGACCACCGTCATCACATTGAGAGCTCCGGGAATGACCTGGGGCCGTCTGCCGATCTTCGTGTGGTCGGTCTTCGCCGCGGCCATGATCAGCCTGACCGCCACGCAGGTGGTGGCCTTCGGACTGTTGATGGTCATTCTGGACCGTGTGGGAGG
>JASLRP010000578.1 GCA_030743915.1 SAR202 cluster bacterium
CCCGACGAGGTAAAAGGCATCTACCTCCACATCCACGGCGGAGGGTGGGTCATAGGCAGAGCGCACCATCAGGACATGCGCCTCGAAGAAATCGCCAATGAGTGTTCAGCCGCCGTCGTCAGCGTGGACTACCGCCTGGCCCCCGAACATCCATACCCCGCCGGCCCCGACGATTGCGAGGCCGCTGCGGTGTGGTTGATCGAGAACGCCAAGTCCGAATTCGGAGCCGACAACATCGTCATCGGCGGCGAGTCCGCCGGCGGGCATCTGTCAATGTCCACAATGCTGAGAATGCGAGACAAACACGGCTACACAGGATTCGCCGGCGCGAACCTTGTGTACGGAGCTTACGACCTGTCCATGACGCCCAGCCAGGCCAACTGGGGAGAGCGAGTCCTGGTGCTAAGCACGCCGATCGTGGCATGGTTTTACGACCATTTCGTGCCCGAGAACCTCCGCCGACACCCTGACGTGTCCCCGATCTACGCCGACCTCACCGGAATGCCGCCAGCGCTATTCACCATCGGCACCCTCGACCCGCTCCTGGACGACACTCTGTTCATGCACGCTCGGTGGGGAACTGCCGGTATCCAATCCGAACTGGAAGTCTATCCAGGGGCCGTCCACGGCTTCAACGGCTTCCCCACCGAGCAGGCCGAGCAGGCAAACACGAAGATCAACGAATTCATCGCGTCAACGTTCAACGGCCACTCCACCGATTGACTCCGATTCATCAGACAAATACACTCCCACCATCCAAACATCAGGAGACGACCCCATGACCTCCAACCAACCCGCATCAAAGAACATAACAGTCAACGGCGTCAACCTCCGATACCTCGACTACGGAAACGAAGACAAAACGCCCCTGGTCTGCCTCCACGGACACACCGGGCAGGCCCACATCTGGGACGAATTCGCAGATGTGATGTCCGATCAGTACCATGTCCTGGCCGTTGACCAGCGAGGCCACGGCCTCAGCGCTCACGCCGGCGATGGCTACGCCAGAGACCGATTCGTCGAGGACCTGGCGGCCTTTGTGGACGCTCTCGAACTCAAGACATTCGTCCTTGTTGGGCTGTCGATGGGCGGCTGGCACTCCCTGCTCTACACCGCCAATAATCAGGAACGCGTCGAGCGCATCGTAATCGTAGACATCGGACCAGAGCCTTCCGAAGCATCCAATGACGCTCCGGCCCGTCCTCCAACACCTATGGAGTTCGACTCCGTCCAGGCGTCCTACGAATGGATGCGCCAGGGCAATCCCTGGGCTTCCGATGATCGCCTCCTCCAGGATGCACAGGACAAACTCCGACAACTCGACTCCGGGAAGTGGACCTGGAGAGCGGACGCCGAACTCTTCAACTCGCCCCTGATCGACATGACCGATCCCGGCCTCATTGGCCGCTACTGGGACGCCATCGACACCATCACATGCCCGATACTCGAAGTCCGGGGCGCCGCCAGTCCGCTGGTCTCCGACGAAATCCTGGACAGCATGAAGTATCGAGGCCACGATCTCACATCAGTGGACGTCGCCGACGCGGGCCACGTAGTAACCGTCGATAAACCCCAAGAGTTCATCAACGCCGTGAGCGCATATCTCGGCGTTGAAACCGCCCAGACAGCCTGAGTGCCCGACACCCGATAACATGACACCCGAGGAACCTTCATGACAATCCTGAGAAGTCTACTGTTCGTCCCTGGCAACACGCCCCGCATGCTCGACCGGGCGGTGGCCCTGAAGCCCGACGCCTTCATCCTGGACCTTGAAGACTCCGTCCCCATCGACGAGAAATCCAACGCCAGAGCGGTCACAGCCTCATACCTGGAGCAGTTCGCCGCCACAGGCCAGCCCGTCATCCCCCGAGTCAACTCCCTGGACACCGGGATACTGGAAGACGACCTGGAAGCAGTGGTCGGCCCTCACATATTCGGGGTTTCGGTCGGCAAGATCGACACGCCAGCCCACGTCGCGGAGGTCAGCAAGATACTGCAACGCCTTGAGGTCAGGTCGGGACTCCCAATAGGCGCCACCAAACTGGTCCCGTGGATCGAGTCCGCCAGCGCCATCGTTCATGTATTCGACATCTGTCGCTCCTCCAGCCGAATCGTAGGCGTCTCCCTGGGCGCAGAAGACTTCACAAATGACATGGAAATCGAACGGCGCGACGACGACCGAGAACTGGCCTACGCCCGCAGCGCCATATCTGTCGCTGCCCGCGCCGCCGGAGTCCTCGCCCTGGACACACCCTACTTCGCTTTCCGCGACCCTGACGGTCTGCGGGAGAACTCCCAGACATCCCGAGGCAACGGCTTTAGAGGCAGGTTCGCAATCCACCCAGCCCAACTGGATGTCATCAACGAGGTATATTCCCCTTCCGCAGACGAGATTCAGCACGCCCGGGCCGTGATAACCGCCTTCGACGAAGCCGCCGCCCAGGGCAGGGGTTCCACTTCCCTTGATGGCAAGGTCGTGGACGTGCCCGTAGTCAAACGCGCTCAGGCCCTTTTGGAACTTGCCGAGTCGATGGGCGTCTCCACCGAATAGTCGGTTGCGATTGCGGAATTGGCAGCCAATTCCGTAGCTGACCTCTAGTCGCAATTGGTGGCATCACGGACGTTCCGGAAACCGTTTCAGAATATACTCCATCTAGTTGGTGGTAGTCTCCTCAGAGTCACAACCGTGTGCTCGCATGGGGCAGGGACTGCCCAGCCTGGGAGGTGGAGATATTTCGCGCGTTGCCACATTGCCGAACCGTCTTGTCTCAAGATTGACAACCGTCGGCATCACCCTCCGGCTTGTGTTGTACATACTTGTCGTCGCTGCGATTCCTATAGTGCTCATTGCCGTGTTCGCGTACAGGGCCGGGGCAAACGGAATTGCTCGCCACACGCACATGCACCTGGCGTCTGTGGCCACGATCACCGCCCAGGGCGTGAACCACTGGTTGGCTCCAACCGAACTGTATGTGAGCAGGATCGCCTCAAATTTGGAAACGGATGGGCTGCTCGAAACTCTCGTTTCCGACCCTGGTGGCTTGTCCAAATCTGACATGACCAGGCTGAGCGAAAACGCTGCATCCACTCTCGATTTGAATCCAACAATCCAGCAGATTGACGTCCTATCGCTTGATTCCAGCCAGACACTATTCAGCTATGGCGACGGTGGGGCCAAATATGCATTCCTTCCACCGCTGCCAGAACTCCCGCCATCTGATGGATTGCGCGTAACGCTTCCACCGGTCATGCACGGCGTCGAACCTCCGGTGGCGATCATGGAGTCAGCGCTCGCACAGAACGGCGAAACCATTGCTCGGCTTGCCGTGCACGTGTCAACCGATGACCTGATGAGAACGTTGTCCGGCGAAGTGGGGCTTGGCGAGAGTGGCAGATTATATCTGGTAGATTCCGAAGGTCTGGCGCTTTCATCGGTATATGACATCACCCCTCAACCGGGGCCGGTCCGCGCTCCTCAAGAAGTGATCCCCATGACGGCCCAGCCAGCGGACGGTCTCCGCTACACCAACCTTGCTGGACAGGAAGTTGTGGGCGCTTACGCGCCAGTTGATTCCTCGCCCTGGTTCGTCGTCACGGAGATTCGAACATCTGAAGCATTCAGCGATATTGGGCGGATGAGAAAAACGATCATCATCGCAACCAGTCTGTTTTTTGTCCTTCTGGTGTTCGTCGCTGCGCTCATCAGCCGTCGAGTCACTCAGCCCTTGCGCGTCCTATCGGCCGGCGCAACCCAGATCGGTCGCGGCAACTTATCCCATCGGATCGACCTGTCTGGCTCTGACGAAGTCGGCAGGCTGGCGACCGCATTCAACCACATGGCCGCCGACCTGGACACAACGCAGAACCGAGTGATCGAAGCCGAGCGAACGGCGGCTCTTCGCAAGCTCACTGAGGACAATGTCCTGCAACTCAAGAACCTTAGCCAGATGGGACTGACTATCGCCTCCGCCTCTGCCATAGAAGCGTTGGTGGAATCATGTCCCTCGGCGGTGAGACAACTCACGACCGCCGATGCCGCTGCCATTGTGCTGATACACGGGCAGGAACGCACCTGCAATCTCGACCACGCGTTGGACGAACACGCTTACTCCAAAGCCATGTTCGTAGCCGACGACAGGTTGAATTGGCTGTTTCCCGATACTGAGTTGAATCAGCTTCGCGAGTCTCGCCCAGAAGAATATCCTCTCGCGGGGCAGAATTCAAAAAAATTCGCCCACATCATCGACGTGCCGCTCCGAGACGACGCAGGCGACACCGCCGGAGCGGTGATAATCGCCAACCAGTCTCAGGACCGACCATTCTCAGAACAGGATGCCGAACTCACCCAGATAATCGCCGGATACATCTCCGCGTCAATCCAGAAACTCCGAAAAGCGGAGAGCCTTCGGCAAAGCGAACTTCGCGCTGTCCAGGCGCTGTCAGACCTGGAGAGCGCACAGGATCAGCTAGTCCAGTCACAAAAAATGGAAAGCATTGGACGGCTGGCCGGCGGCATCGCCCACGACTTCAACAACCTGCTGACGCCGATCATGGGCTACGCTCAGCTCAGCGCTATGGCCATTCCCCCTGAAAACGAACAGATACGGACCGACATACTCGAAATTGAAAAGATGGCAGTCCAGGGATCCAACCTCACCAGGCAATTGCTCGCCTTTTCACGGAGGCAGATCATCGAACCCACAGTCGTGAACTTGAACACCCTCGTTCTGGACATGGATCGCCTGCTCAGGCGTGTTATTGGCGAGGACATCGAGATGATTACCCATACCTCAATGCGCGCCGGACACGTGAGAGTTGACCCCAGCCAGATCGAGCAAATCGTGATGAACCTTATGGTCAATGCCCGAGACGCAATGCCCGGCGGCGGGCGCATAGACCTGGAGATCAAAAACGTCGATCTGGATGAGGACTTTTCCCGTCGCACCCTGAACGGTCCGCCCGGCGAATACGTCGTGCTTTCGGTCACTGACACGGGTGTCGGAATCCCCGAAGACATCCGACCTCAAATCTTCGAGCCGTTTTACACTACCAAAACCGATGGCACAGGGACCGGACTGGGCCTTGCCACATGCTACGGAATCGTCAAGCAGAACGGCGGACACATCGACCTCGAAAGTCAGGTCGGCCAGGGTTCCGCGTTCAGTATTTACCTACCCAGAATCCAATCAGAGGAGCCAGTCGGCCCTTCTCCTGAAGACTCGTCATCGGAAATGCCCATTGGCAACGAGACGGTCCTGTTGGTTGAAGATGAAGTCGCCGTGCGCAGCTTGGCCGCCAGAGTGCTGTCCGACCAGGGATACACCGTCCTCAGCGCGTCCAACGGCGTCGAGGCTCTGCGAATAGCTGACGCCATGCCTTTGCCCGAAATCGACCTTCTTCTCACCGACGTGATAATGCCCATCATGGGCGGCAAGGAGGTCGCGGACCGCCTCACGGCCATGCGTCCGGACCTCAAAGTGCTGTTCACGTCAGGGTACACCGACGACACCATCGCCAGACAGGGAATACTCAAACCTGGCACGGCCTTCACGCACAAACCGTTCTCGCCAACTGAGCTGGCTGCCAAAGTAAGACAGGTGCTGGATAGTCCCCTGCCTGCCCAGGCCCATGAACGCGCCTGAACGAGCAATCTGACGACTTGGTTCGCCACCTGCAAGCAGGCCAGCAACACTTCGGGAACACAAAACGACCCCATCCACAATGGACAGGGTCCCCAGATTAGTCAATATCATCCAACGATCAAAATCACGGTCTGGCGCAGGCCGCCTGATGTTCC
>JASLRP010000579.1 GCA_030743915.1 SAR202 cluster bacterium
GTGGCCGGAACTGGTCCAAATTTTCTGTCCGTTGATTATGTAGTCGTCGCCGTCCTGCACCGCCGAGGTCTGAAGCGAGGCCAGGTCGGAGCCAGAGCCGGGCTCAGAGTACAAGGTACACCAGTACCGTTCGGCGTTTGCTATGGGGGGCAGGTGTTCTGCTTTTTGCTCATCGGTGCCGGAAATCATCAGCACTGGGCCCACCCAGCTTATGGCTCCGGTTCCCAGATCGGTCCCGGGCACGCCCCAGTATGTCATCTCTTCACGATAGACGGTCTGCTCCATGATCGAGCGGGCCTGTCCGCCGTACTCCTCTGGCCAGGCCAGCGTGAGCCAGCCTTTATCCGCCAGCTTGTCAGCCATGTCCTTGGTGAACGGCAAATTCTCAGGAGAGTGCGGACTGCCTTGATTCAATGGGTCCCAGTCGTCGGGAAGCTCGTCTTTCAAGAACTGTTGTAGTTCCTTGCGAAAAGCCTCTTCTTCTCCTGTGAATTGGATGTCCATGGCCGCCTCCGATATTGGAGATATAGGGTGGGCGAATATTAGACGGGCATCCCGTCAGCGCGGGGATGCCCGTCCAAAGCGTGCGTTACTCGCGTGGCGCCTGACGCGGGGCGGGGTTCACGAGATCAAGCCCAAGTGTTGCGTTGAACATGGCTCCGATCCCGTCCACAGACCAGCGTCCCTGTGTTGTGAGAGTCCGAGCCACCTCGGGATTGTTCATCAACGAGACCTCGCCTCCGGTGACGTGGAACACTTGCCCGTTGACACCCTCGGCCTTGTCAGAGGCCAGCCAGGTGACGAATGGGGCGATGTCCTCAGGCTCGCGCCTGAGTTCCATCTTGGGCTGTTGGGGCGCCGATCCCGACATTCCGCTGGCGGCGCGGATGTCTCGCGCGGACTGGGGAACCGTGGCGGTCATGCGAGAGTTGGCCCCCGGAGAGATGGAGTTCACCCGAACTCCATAGCGTCCCATGTCCCGAGCGATTCCTCGCGTGTACCCGGCGATGCCGTCCTTGGCTGCGCCGTAATTCGCCTGCCCGGAGTTACCGTACAGTCCTGAGGTTGACGAAAACGTGATTATGTTCCCGCTGCGCTGTTGGCGGAACAGGATGCAGGCAAACTTTGTCACTGTGAATGTGCCCTTGAGGTGAACGGCGATGACGTCGTCCCACTCCTGTTCGGTCATGTTGAACACCATGCGGTCGCGGAGGATGCCGGCCGGGGTCACCACGATGTCCAGCTTTCCGAAGTTATCCACAGCGGTCTTGACGATGTTCTCTCCGCCTTCCATAGTGGCTACGGAGTCATAGTTGGCAACGGCTGTGCCGCCGGCTGCTGTGATTTCGGCGACAACTTCGTCGGCTGGGGAACTGGAAGTTCCTGAGCCATCGACCGCGCCGCCAAGATCATTTACTACCATTGAGGCGCCTTCGGCTGCCATCAGCATCGCGACGCCCCGACCGATTCCTCGACCGGAACCAGTTACAATTCCTACCTTGCCTTTTAACAGGTCTCCCATGAGTTTGGTTCTCCTGGATTCTTTGGATTATTGAATGGTGTCGGTTGAGTAACGTTACTGTCGTGGCGGTTGAACAGGGGACGGGTTCTTGAGACCCTGTGTGATGTTCGCAGGCACCATAGTGCCGATCTCGTCCAGTGTCCATTGGCCGTCTTTGAAGATTGTGCGTATCCTACGGGGCTGGGACAGGAGCGAGATGTTCCCGCCATAAACCATGAAGGTCTGCCCGTTGACGTTTTCAGCGGCATCGCTGGCGAGGTAGCAAACGAAAGGCGCAACGTCATCGGCTTCGTTAATCTGTGTCGGCGCGGCGGCTTCTTCGCGGTCGCCCCTGGCGTCGCGCATCTGGCGGGCGGTGTCGGGCACTGTCGCGATCATCCGGGTGTTCGCTCTGGGAGCGATGGAGTTCGCGGTTACACCGTATCGCCCGAGGTCTTTTGCGACCACTTTTGTGAATCCAGCAATTCCCGACTTGGCGGCAGCGTAGTTGCCCTGGCCGGAGTTTCCGAACAGTCCCGATTCGGAACTGAATGTGATGATCCTGCCGCTTCTCTGCTGGCGGAACAGGATGGATGCGTGCTTGACCACGGTGAATGTGCCCTTCAGGTGAACGGCAATCACATCGTCCCATTCCTGCTCGGTCATGTTGAAGATCATGCGGTCTCGCAGGATACCGGCAGGCGTGACGACGATGTCCAGCTTGCCGTAATTGTTCAGCGCAGTCTGGACGATGTTCTCTCCGCCTTCCATAGAGGCGACAGAGTCATAGTTGGCCACGGCTGTGCCCCCAGCGGCTGTGATCTCGGCCACAACCTCGTCGGCGGGAGAGTTGGAGTTGCCTTCGCCATCCACCGCTCCGCCCAGGTCGTTGACCACGACGCTGGCGCCCTCTTCGGCCATGAGTAATGCGATACCCCTGCCGATGCCCCGACCTGCGCCGGTGACTATTGCTACTTTATCTACCAGTGAGTTTGTCATTGTTCCTCCAGTCTCGTTTCTTAGTTCTCGCGTTCGTTATTCGGGCGAGAAATTAATTGCATGTTGGCGTGACTCACGTATGCCGTGATCAGAATTCGTCCACAGTTTACATCAAATCAGCGCGAGGTTGAATAGCGAGGCCAATTGAGAGTGTCTCAGGCAGGAGTTCGGCTCCACTGGCCCAAGGAATTGGTGGAAACCGAATGGGAGGGACTCATGCTGTCAGTCAATTTCCTGACCTGACGCCCGCATTCGTTTGAAGACGAAATATCCGACCACGACGGCGATCAGTCCGGCGCCACTGGCGACGGTGAGAATCTCGAAGTTGGCGTCTATGAACGACTGAATGTCTTCGCCGAAAATGAATATCAAAACGCCGATGGTGAGGAATCGAGCGCCTCTGCCGATGATTGAGGCCAGGATAAATGGCCGCATCTCCAGATTCATGATGCCTGCCAATATGGTGAACACTTTGAAAGGGATGGGTGTGAAGGCTGCGACGAGAATCGCCCAGGCTCCGTACTTGTTAAACAGCGCTTCGACGCGTTCGATCTTGGCATCGGAGACCAGTTTGCGGAGCAACGGCCTGCCGATCTTGCGTCCCAGCCAATGTCCCATATACGCGCCGATCACCGACCCGACAGTTACCAGACCGGCGAGCCATATGGCTGATCCAGGCTCGGTCAGGCCGATGGCGATCAGCAGCGGGTCGGGCGGTATCGGGAATATCACCGACTCGCTGATGGCGACGAGTGACAACAGAGCAACGGCCCAATCGCTGTCGGCCAGGCCTTCTGTCCAGTCGGCAAGTCTATGGAGAAGTTCAAACATAGTGGATATCCTCGCCGCGCAAAATCGAAATGTCTACGGTTGGAGGAACGATAGGAATTTTCAACTTCGACGAGGCTTGCAAATCGAACATGAAAGGTTCCCCGCCTGGCGGGGAACCGGGAACCTCTGACAACTCAAAATCGAAGCGGCTCAGAGCATGCCAGCGAGTTTCAGGACCAGTTCGACGTTCTCTGGACCGGGCGTCCGAGCGCCTGAGTCGATCTCGGAGACGACCTGGACGATGGCGTCGTTGATCGGAGTAGGAACTCCAGAGATGCGACCCTGTTGGGAGAGGTAGCCATTCATGAACTCGACCTCGGAGTGCCTGCCTTTCGTAATGTCCTGACCCATTGAGGACTTCCAGTCTGGCCCGCCGCCGCCCGTTGGCATGAACTTGGCGTCGAGTTCCTCATAGACCTCACCGTCATCAGCGTTGGAGAATGTCTCGGCGGTTATGCCTCGGATATTTTCCACCACATAGTTTTGCGCGAGGGCGACCTGGCAGGACTCTTTGCAGATGTTAATTTGAATTCGGCGCGCGTTGGCGTTCGCGGCGACTGTCTGCCCGCCCTCGCCCATCATTGCGCCCACGGGGTTTCCGGAGGCGTTGGTGGTCAGCTTGGACCATCGCTCTCCCCACAGGTTGGTCGTGGATTTCGAGGAATCTACACAGGTCATTATCTCAACGATTTCCTCAACGCGAGGCGTGATCCTGCCGTGGAGTTCGCCGACACGGAACACGTCGTAACCACGATCTCGTCCATGCACTCCGCCTCGATTGACGCGACCGGGTTCCCACA
>JASLRP010000580.1 GCA_030743915.1 SAR202 cluster bacterium
GCGCCAACAACTCTCGTTTCGCTTGAAAGCTCATATGTGACCTCACCTTTTCTCCCTTCGCTCATGTACTCACAAGCATTGGGTTACATTCTTCGTGAGGCAACAACCCCTTTCGGGTTACATTTTCAGTGAGTCAATGCGGTGGTGGGCCTTGTTGTCGTCAACGTAGTTCACGCGGATGGCGACCTGCTGGTTTATTCTCCCATCGTCATAACCGCCAGCGTCGGATTGAGCCTTCTGGTCGCGATACTCACGGCAGCGGCAGGCGTGCTGATCTCGCTGCGAATCGGGACGGTTCAGGAAGCGTCACAGATGTTGATGATGGTCTTGCTGCTTCCCCCGACGGTGGCAGGGCCTTTGGTGATGATTGTGTTCCGGGGCCGTCTCCGGGACACGTTCGGCGGCATTGAGCCTGCTCAGGCGTTAATGGTTGCGGCGGGCGTCCTGGCATTGGCCGGTCTGGCGCTTCTCAGCGCCGCAATGGCGCGCTTCCAGCGAGAACGGCTGATTCTGGATTGACCTCTGTCGTTTCGTCCTAGACCTGTCTCTGACAGCACCTTTTGAACTTTCGACCGCTGCCGCATGGACAGGCGTCATTACGCCCTGTTCGTGAGCGTTTGGCTACTTCCAACACCTGCTCGAATGACGGCGTTCGCTTTGCGGTGCGTTCGTCGGCGGGGATGGCTCTCTGTTGGACGGCCAGTCCCAACGTCCTGCCGCTTTCTATGGAGAGACGCTCCAACTCGGGATACTTCTCTGAGAACATGCGCTTGTAGGACTCACAGAAGTACGGCAGCGTATGTTCGGCAGAGCCAGAAGCGGTGATTCGGTACCTGGGGCACTCACCGTAGCATAGCGAGAGCCAGGGACAGCGGGCGCACTCGTCGTGGAGCTTCGCCTTTGTCTGTCCGAACTCGATAAACGACCTTCCGCCCACCATCTCTCGCAAAGGGGTGTTGTGGATGTTGCCAAGCAACTGATCGTCCTGAACGAAGAAGTCGCAGGGGTAGCAGTCTCCGTTGTGCTCCAGGACCAGGTATCCGCAGGCGGGCGACATTGTGCACATCTCGCTGGGGAATCCCCAGAGCCTCTGGATGATGTTGTCATACCATCGCAGCCGGACATTTGCGATGCCCGTCTCTACCCAGGCGTCGAACACCTGACATAGGAACTCGCCGAACTGCTCGGGAGTGATGGACTCGTCGGTGATGCCTTCCTCGGCGCTGTGAGCGCCTTCGGCAGGCTCGACGCAGGGGATGAACTGGATGTCAGTGAATTCCTGTGCGACGAGCCACGCGAACAACTCGCGGGGTTGCTCCACGTTAACCCGGTTGACTACGCAGAGGATGTTGAAAGGCACGTCGTGTTTGCGGAGGACCTCTATGCCGTTCATCACTCGGTCGAACGTGGGCCTGGCTGTCCGGTCCCGTCGAAACTGGTCGTGCATGTCCGGAGGGCCATCGAGACTGATTCCGACAAGAAAGTCCGATTCTTTGAAAAACTTGGCCCAATCGTCGTTGAGCAACGTGCCGTTGGTCTGGATGCTGTTGGTCACCGGAGGAGTCAGCACCGGATTGACCCGGCGGGCGTGTTCCTTCTGAAGACGGTACGCATCCTGGAAGAAAGGCAGGCCCATCATAGTGGGCTCGCCGCCCTGCCACATGAATGTCAGGTAGGGCGCGGACATGGGCACGTATTGAGACAGGAATTTATCGAAAGTGTCCAGCGAGAGGGTCGGGTGATCGCCCCAGGGATACATCGCGGCTTTCGCGAGATAGAAACAGTAGGAGCAGTCTAGATTGCACCTGCTGGATGTCGGCTTGATGAGGACCGATGTGTGGAACTGGCGGCTGGCGCCGCCGGTCGCAGCCTGAGGGCGACCTGTGGGTTGTCGCACTTCCGTAGGATTCACCATACTGCGCCCGACTCCATCCGTTGATTTGGCGCGATTGCGCCTCGGGTCTCTCTCGTCTCAAAACCGATCATTGTCCAACCTTACTCTCGTTGGTTTGGACCTGTCCAGCGCCCACGGGCCAGAACAATGTCTGGCCCGCATCCATCATCTGGGTGGCGCCTCTCGTGAATACTCGCCCGAAGCGCAATCAGCCGCTGCAAGCGCTCACTGAAGGCTATTATGATAGCTTGACTTGCAATAAATCAGGCATTATGCGAAATTCTTGGCATGAGCGTCGCCATTTGGCATAATCCACAGTAACAAATAACCTGTACTTGGATGCAAGGTAGGAAGTAGGATACCCCCAATATATTTGCTGATCGATAGCTCTTTCTGACGACGGGGAGTCGGGATTAAGAGTCTAGAAGCATTGATACGATGTGCAGTCTGACTGCGCGTATTTGAGCAAAGCAAGCGCCCATCAGCGGAGGAGCCCGATGATTTCCAAAACCGCTGCAACATTAACCGTTGCAAGAATTTCTGTAGTTGTCGCCATTCTCATAGGAGGACTGTTCCTCGCTATCGACGACGACTCTGTGACCGCAGACCACGTTCCGCAGCCGGCCGTGGTCGAGGTGTACAACGTCGATTTCTCGACGACCAACCAGAGCATGTGGGGGCCGGGCGGTCACGTTCCCTGTTCCGAGACGGTGCCAATCGTCTCTCTGACGTTCCCACTGTCTCCCCCGTTCACTCCTCCTCCATCTGACCCGCCTTGCCCACCACCCGCGCCACCGGGATCACCGGCCCCGCCGCCTTCGCCAGAGCCTCCTTCGCCTCCCACGGTTCCGATTCCCTGCGTTCCGATATCAATTGGGCCGGTGGGACACATCGAGTCCATCTGTGTTGAGTACGGATTGGCCGGCGGCAGGTTG
>JASLRP010000581.1 GCA_030743915.1 SAR202 cluster bacterium
TTTTTGTCTGCAGCGGATTGCGCTCCTACATCGACACGATATTGTACATGCTGATGTTCGAGCACTTGGATGTCCACGCCGCTCAGGCAGAGTTCACGCCCGACGGCATTCAGCTTTCGTACGTTGGACCTGACGGGAACACACTGGAGGCGGGATTCAAAGCGGCGTGGACCAACCACTTCAAGTCCGAAGGGCATACCGTGATATATGTCGGAGACGGCCGTTCAGACTTGGAGGCCGCCAGGCAGGCCGATCACGTCATCGCGACGCGCAGCCTTGCTGAGGAGATGACCCGGTTGGGGCTCCCGTTCCATCCCTTCGATAATTTCGAGGAAGTCGGCGTTCGGGTCGAGGAAATCCGCGCCGAATTGGATGCGGAAAGCTCGTAGGCGCCTTTTAGAGTCCAGGATTTTTGAATATATTCAAAAATCGTTCTTCATAGTAGTCGAACGCTCCCCACTGGTCAAGCTCGTGCTTCAGTTCTTCAGGATTGCGCCCCCGTTCCACCTCGCGAAACATGGACTCGATGCGCTGGACCGCGGCGGCGGGTAGTCCGCCTACTGTTGGGTTCGGGTCAAGCAATCCCCGACCCATCATCTCATCAACGTTCAAGCTTGAAGAGCTGGCAGTGAATTCGTACATGAATTTCAGTAACGCGACGTCCCAGAGTTCATCGACGCCCACCATCACGACAGCCAGATTCTCAGAGCGCCCATCGAGATCGTCGCTTATCTTATGCGCGATCTCCGCAGGCTCTCCGCCGATAATTTCCAGGTTGTCTGATTCGTTGCGATACTGATAGAGGATTCCTGGACTGTTTGCTCCCAGCCTGTCGGCCAGGAACTGAAGATATTCGTATGCTTCATCGCTGAACCCTTCTACGTTCAAAGCGTAGTAGGGAGTCACGATTGCCGGACGTTCGGCTATTACGCGCCCCTTCCTCACAACGCCTTCCCTGTCACCCTGGTCTGAGTCGGCGTAAATGGGGGATGTGACGACATAATAATTGATTCGGGTCGTGCCGAACGTCGCGAGGTTCTGTTTTGGATAGCGCACCACGTAGGTTTGCTCCAGAGCCTTCATCCAGTCTCCAGGTTCACGCAATCCAGTTACCGCCTTCTTCTTCGCAATCCAAGTCCGATCAGGCCGACGAGGAACGCTGGCATTGTCAGGTCTCGGAGCCCCGCGTCCGCGTATTGAGGAGCGTTGCAGGATGACGCAGGTGGAGGAGATTCATCCTGCTGTGGCCCGGCGGATCCTGCCCCTAGCGCTGGCGTCGGCGCGGCCGGCGTGTTCACTCTGGCCACCACAGCCGGTTCGGGTGTCGCCGTAGAGACCGGCTCAGGGGTGGGCACGGCGGTGACTGTCGGTTCTGGCACAGGTGTTGGCTCGGCAGTCGGAGTGGGCGTCGTTTCGACTGATGCCACGGTCTGCGATCCGGCCTGAGGTGTCAGGCTGAAAAGCTGCATCTCTGCTCTGGGGACCGGGGTTGGCTTCAACCTCTCTCGTGTCGCAGGCAAATAATCCGGCGCTCCGATTGTCTCACGCCACTGGTTCTCCAAATCGACGCGGGTCAGGCCGTACACCTCTTCGATGGAGTCGTCGACGTTTTTCCCCGTCTTCATCGTTGACATCAAATCTCGCATCAGGTCAGGGCCGTAAGCCGCGATCATGAATTTCACGATACTTCGCGCCTGACCATAGAATATGATCACCTCTTCTGGGTCTCCGGGAAGCACCGGCATGGACGTTATCGGAAGAAGACGACCCGTCGCAAGCGCGAACTCCAGAGCG
Source organism: SAR202 cluster bacterium (assembly GCA_030743915.1). Classification (GTDB taxonomy): domain Bacteria; phylum Chloroflexota; class Dehalococcoidia; order Lucifugimonadales; family UBA1123; genus UBA1123. Next base: position 1,795 of record JASLRP010000581.1, read on the forward strand.
ACATCATAGGAGAAGCCTGGGTCGATATTGCCGTATTCGGCCAAACCCTCATCCAGCCACGACGGAACGCTTCCCAGGACGCTATCTCCGGCTCTGTGGGTCAGGATATGGGTGACTTCGTGAGAAGCAGTGCCCTTGGCTCCGGTGCCGCCACCCAGCACGAGAAGCGTTCCCAGGTTGGTGAATGCCTGACCTTCGGTTATCAGTTCTCGACGAATGGTCGAGGACCCCGGAGGCAGGGCCTCCAGCATTTCTTTAACATTGTTGTACATGGTGACCCGAATTGGGATGGTCGTGTCGGCTCCCAAAAGCGGCCCCATCGTGCCCAGTGTCTCCGTGATTGAATCGAGTATTATCACCGCCCTGGTCTTGACCGGGCCATGATACGCGACCGCGACTGGGCCTTCTTCAACCTCTTCCCAACTGAACCGAGCATCGGAATAGATGAATTCCTCGCGTTCGGTATCTAGGCGATTTCCTACCGAGTCTTCGATTTCAAAGTTGTATGTGATTATCGTTCCGGGCGGGATGTACCGAGCGCTCGTATTCGTCCTCCAGAATAATTCCGAGTCCACCAGGGCGGCTTTCTCGAAGTCAAGATACTCGTACGATCCTCTGGTCTCCTGCCCGATGCGAAACCTGACGGCAATACTGTCGATCTCGTTCTCGCCCTGGACCTGGGCGTTGAACCTCAAGCCGTCCGGAAATTCGCTGCTGACTCTCACGGACACCACTTCGATCGCGTCCGTTTCGGCGTTGGCGATGCCGAAATATGTTCCGTAAACCGCCACGCTCATGATTCCCAACACCGTCAAGGCGATAACACGGTTGGCCATCGAAAATCTCGCTGCCCAGCCTGTCGATATCCACTGAGTTCGCCGCATCAATTATCCACCGTTTAAGCCAATGGGGTAGATTCGCTCGAATCCTGTTCCTGGCTATCTTCATCTTCGATTTCGATCCCCACTGCCTCCAACACTCGTTGAACGAAAACTGACTCAGGAACCGCCCCGGTGAACGACACACTGTTGTTGATCACTGTTTGGGGGACGCCCCGAACACCATATGCCTGGGCGAGGTGGGGGTACTCTTGCACCTCTACTACGTCGGCTGTCACGTAAGAGGATTCCTGCGCGATGGCGTGGGCAACCCGGCCCACGGTTGGACAATACTGTCAAGTGGGCGTCACGAACACCTGTATATGAACATCCTCCGTGACCTGCGCCAGTGCCGCTAAAGCCGATTCGCTCAGGCCTGACACCTGGGTTGACGCCGCGACGATGGCATCCAACAGGACGGGAAACTCAAATCCTGACGGCAGGCCATAAAACTTGGCGCCGCTTTCGTTGGAATTGTGAACTATAACCGCGGGTATCTTGTCCACTCCCAGGGATTTCGCAGTTTCAGAGTCTCGATAGAAATCTATGATTTCAAGTTCGATCTTGGGAGAGAGCGCAACCACCTCTTCGATCAGTTGTTGGGCGGTCGGACACGATGGGCAATCGCGCCCAGGAATCATCAGGCCGCCAATCGGGTTGTGCGTCACCAGAGTCATCTTCACCTCACCCGCTAACTCTGACTCGAATCGCTGTCGAACGGCTTCTTCGTCCTGTGGTTGCAGTATTGGCATGGGGTGTTTCCTCTAAATATGGCTTGGATTGAGCGCAACCATCGCCCAGTGTAGAGCGACAGTCTCCAGTAATTGTAGCCTAACAGCCTTCGGTCAGGCTACTTGGATCTGCGAAATGTGGAAGAAGCGTGGAGCAGTCTGTGTCCCGCAGTTATGGCAG
>JASLRP010000582.1 GCA_030743915.1 SAR202 cluster bacterium
ACGGTGACCGCCAGCGTGGACCAGCCATCACTGCCTGAGGGCAGCACGGTGCAACTCGGCCCCAGCGTGTTCAATGATCGCGGCTCCTTGGACACCCACACCGCCACAGTCAACTGGGGCGACGGCACGGGCGTTCAGAGCGCCTCGCTGTTCGAGAGACCCTTCGGGCCTCCGGGTTCAACCGCAGGCGCTAACGGTTCGGTCTTCGGCTCCCACGTCTATGCTGACGAGGGCAGCTACCCCGTGACTGTTTGTGTCCGTGACAACGACGGCGCCAACGGATGCGACACGACATTCGTCAACGTCAATAACGTCTCGCCGATAGTGTTCGGCGGCAGGGACAAATTGGTCCGTGAGGGCGAGACTGCAACCATCTCGGTGACCACCTTCGTGGATGCCGGATCAGCCGACGCTCACCAGGCCACCATCACCTGGGGCGATGGAACGTCGAGCGCAGGGCTGGTAACCGAGGCTCCATTCGGGCCTCCTGGCTCAATCTCAGGCGCCAACGGGATCATCTCAGGCTCTCACGTTTATGCCAACGATGGCACGTACGTAGCCCAGATACTGGTCTGCGACTTCGATGGAGGCTGTGACAGCGCCAATATGACCGTTCGAGTGAGCAGCGTCTCGATTGAGATCGTCGCGCTGGAACTCACGTCCGCCCAACCGACACATATCGAGGGCCTGCCCGTGGAGATCATCGCGAACTTCATCGACAAGGGCACCCTGGACACCCACACGGCCACTGTGAATTGGGGCGACGGAACGCCCACAGAGAGCGGGACCGTGCTGGAGCAGCCCTTCGGACCTCCAGGCTCCGACGTGGGCAACAATGGCCTGGTGATCGGCTCGCACGAGTACGCCGACAATGGAAAATTCACCGTGGAGATTTGCATCTCCGACGACGACACCACCGTCTGCCGCGAAGAGCGCATCCAGGTTAGGGACGCCTCGCCAGTGGTTGACGCTGGCCCCGACGTCACCCTGAACGAAGGCGTGTTCATGACCCTGGCTCCGGCTGCCTTCTCTGACAGTGGGTTCGACAGCGACACCATCCCCAGCGAGGAGACCTTTACGGCCAGCATCGACTGGGGCGACGGGACCACTGAACCTGACGCCGACATCGCCCTCCTGTATTCAACGGGCAGCGCCGGGACGCCAAGCATCGGCACCATCCAGGCATTCCACGCCTATGGAGAGTACGGGGTTTATATCGTCACCGTCTGCGTGACAGGCGACGACCACGACCTGGACGGCGCAATCGTCGTCTGGGAGAAGGGCTGCGACACACTGACGGCAACGGTCGAGAACGTGGCCCCCAGAGTGGACGCAGGCGACGGCCGCAGTTGGCCCGAAGGAACGTTCTTCACACTGAACCCGACAACCTTCGATGACGATGGATACACTGCCAGGTTCACGGCCACCGTGGACTGGGGCGACAGCACCACCGAGCCGGCCGAGGACGTGATGGTAATTACCCAACCCGCCGGAGAAGGGCAGTTGAAGACCGGCTACGTGCAGGCGATTCACTACTTCTCCGACGACGGCACGTACATCGTCGAGACGTGCGTGAACGACGGTCGGGCCATCGTCTGCGACACCATGACGGTCGAGATATTCACCGTCGATCCTGTGCTGGACGACGCGGTGTTCCTGGACGACGGCATAACCTTCACCAGCGGCGACAACGCCTTCCTGGGCAGGAAGCTGGTGGAGCAGACCCACTCGGCAGAGGCCAGCGATATCGGGTCAGACGACCTGAGGTACGATTGGGCTTTCATTCCCAACCCTGACAGGTTCAGCGGGACACTGCCGCCAACCAACCCGACGGAGAGCACAACCACGTTCAATGATGGTTCAGCGCCCAGCGCCCAGCCATACCCTGACGTAGCGCCGTTCACCGATCCGGTCCCGCCAGACCCGGTGGCCGCCAGAACCCATCCGTTGGGCACGTTCCCGTTCTCCTCTGGAGACACGGCCAGCGTGACCTTCAACGCGCCGGGCGTCTATGAGGTGGAGCTGTCGCTATTCGACGACAACACTGGCACGGACTTCGTCAGCCTGCCCAAGCTGGTGACAGACGACTGCGAGTGCACCGAGAAGGAAAGCTTCTGGAAACGCGAGTTCAAGAAGCGCAAGCCCAAGGACGCCAAGAAGGTCGAAAAGGGCCAACTGATCGACGAACCGTCGCTGGCGGCGTACCTGGACATCATCCGGTTCGCCAGCAGCCACTTCAACGAGAGGGTGCCTCTGAACTCCTTCCAGGACGCGGGCAATGTCCTGAACACCAATACCAACCGTGGCTCGAACAACGGCAACAGCAACGGCCAGTCCAATATGCCGAAGGACGCCACCAACGAGTCGGCAACGGGCAGTAAAAAGAAGAAGAAAGGCGACACCCAGGTAAGTCAGCTAGCCAAGAAACGAGAGGACGCCCTCCAGCAGACGCTGGCCGCATGGCTGAACTTTGCCAGGGGCGGAGTCGAATGGGCCGAGGATGTCACGGTCGAGACCGGCACAGGCTCCGGCACGAAGGCTCGACCGGCAGTGATTCTCCCGTTCAACGAGATCATCGCCCAGGTGGAAGCCATCCTGAACAACCCGGACGCGACCAGGGCAGACCTGGTGCATGCGAAAGATTTGGCCGAGTCCATCAACAAGCATGACAATGGCAACAAGGACTGCACCGGATCCGGAAGCGGAACAGGCTGACGCTGGGGTCGAATCGAAAAAAGAGGTAAGCTATAGAAAACCATTGGCAAGGGGTCGGTCGTCCGTGGCGGCCGGCCTCTTCCAGTATGAGATATGGAGATTGCATGCGGTTCAGGGCCATCCCACGCAATAGGATTGCGCTCTGGGTTGCGATACTCCTCATAGCGGCTCTGGCGGCCTGCGGGCCTTGCGGCGACGATCCCGCGACATCGCCTGTGGCATCGCCGGAGATCACACCCGCCGCCGTTGCCACAGTCACACCAACCCCTACACAGATACCCCTCGAATCGCTGTCCCGTCAGCACCTGCCGGGCATGGTCCTCGACCAGACCGAGATCAACACGGAATTCACAGGCCTCCAGCTTCAGGAGCGGAGTGGCTACTTCGACCCGGCCGCCGCCGCCAACCACACCATAGACCCAACCGACACCGCCCAGGATATGACCTCCAACGGGTACCTCGCAGGGCACGAGCAGGTCTATTCAGCGTCAGACCCCCTCTTGAGAAAGACCGTCACGGCCAGGGTGTACCTGTGGGACACGACTGAGCACGCCAGGGATTTCATACAGCGGCATATTGAAGCGTCCAACCGCTACGCAGGGGGGCTGCTTGAAAACGGAGTCACCCTGGACAGCTCCGAGCAACTGAGTCCCCAATCCATCGGAGACCAGACCATCGCGACGCGCCTTGCGGCCACCTTTGAGGCTTTTGATGGCGCAACGTTCAACACCACCGTGTTGATGTGGAGGAGAGGCGCGCTGGTGGGCGTCGTCGGAGTTCTGGATTTTGACGCCGTGGACCAGTTGCCAGCGTTGGAACGGCTCTCGCAACGCATGAATGATCGGATGGACGAAGTTCTAACAGGCTCTGTCACGGCTCAGGCGCCAGCGCCAAACCCTGTTATTCAACCAACAATCGAAGCTCCTGCGCAGGCGCCCACTGAGAGCGCTGTTGACCTGACCTCGCTGACGCTGGGCATCGAAGACCTGCCCGCTGGGGCAATCATCGACAGAGAAGGCGCGGTGGAAAAGGCTGGGGCGCTCCAGGCTTATGGAAGGTCGTTCAAGCCTCAGAGCGCGAACCTCGTTTACGGATCGTCTGAGTTCATCGAAGTAAGTCTCGTTGTCTGGGAGTACCCGAACGCGCAGTCCGCTCGCGGGCCAGTTGATTTTCTCAACAACGAAGGGGTCGCGGCTGCTCGACAAATGGCGCAGGCCCAATCAACATCCACCACCGCCTTGCCGGAACTCGACGTGTATGATCTCCCAACTGTGGGGGACGTGAGTATTGCGCTGGTTCTCAAGTCATCGACGCCCTCCGGTATGGTGGACGCCATCGTCGTGCATTTCGCCAATGGCCCCATTCGCGCCCAGCTTCTGATCGTCGGCCCATCAGGCAGGGTCGCCGCCGAGGACATCGCCAGCCTGACCCAGACCTTCAACCAGCGGATCGCCGATAACCTCCAGCAGTAATCAGTCGGTTGACGCCCCGTTCATTTTCTACCAGATATGAGTTGCGTTAGTTAATATTTAATCCACTCGGCCAAGCTCACCGCGATCTTATCTCGTTCACTGGAGTTTGACAGTGAAATGCGAAGGACTCAGTAGATCAACCTGAACCGCCGAACACCTGACCGATTATTTTGCGCGCCACGTTCTTCATACGATCCGTGGCCTCTTCTGCGCTCTCGCTCCCCCGATGTGCGGAGTATGGCACGCTGACTGTCTCGATTGCATTGATCATCTCTTCGGCTATCTGGTCCATGTTCACGAGTTCGACGTCAGAATCAGGAGTAGGCGCGTTTCTCAGCGGTATTTCTACGCCTGTGCGGTCGATGACATCCTCGGCGACGTAGATGGGAGCGTCTGTCCGCACCGCGAGGGCGAAGATGTCGCTGGGTCGGGCGTCGACCTCATGGATCACATCTCCAGCCCGTATCTTTGCGACACCGATGAACGTATCACTCTGAAGAGTCTGGACACGAACCTCCTCAAGCTCGACTCCCGCCGCATCCAGCAGGTTCGCCATGAAATTGTGGGTCATTGGCCTGGGAGCTTGGATGTCTTTCAGCCCCATCACAATCGCCTCGCCCTCTGCCGGGCCAACCCATATTGGGAACGCCCTGTTGCCTTCTACTTCTTTCAGAACAACTACAAACATTGGATGGGTTTTATTTGTTTCGTCGTCGGAATGTTCCCTTGCCAGGACATCAGCAATTGTAACTTTAACCATGACCTTTGGTTCTCCTGTTGTTTGAGTTGGAACGCCAGCTAATACAGCGGCCAGCGGCTCCAGAATCTCCCGCAGGGCATTGCGCGATTTATGCAGTCTCCCTTTGACCGCCGTTACTGAAATGCCCAGGTGGAGGGCGGTCTCCTGGACAGTTAGCTGCTCGAAGTAATACATCAGCGTCGCCGCCCGATTGGAGGGCGAGAGCATATCCACCGCATCTCTCACCGTGCGGGCCAATTCGCGTGCCTCGGCGACCTCCTGAGGTCCTGGCTCCGAGTCCGACATCGGCAGGTCTCCACCCGCCATACCGCCCACGATGGACTCGTACGACAGCGTCCGGCCCCACTTTCTATCGCGCAAGCGCCGACGGCACAGGTTCAGAACGATTCCGTAGAGCCAACTTTGAAACCGATTCGGATTCTTGAGTTTGTCCACCGACAGGTACGCCTGGACAATAGCCTCCTGCGCGATTTCCTGGACGGCATCTGCATTAGGGATCATGCGGTAAGCCACGCGCCGAGCCATAGGCGAGTGCCGCTCAGCAAGCTCTCCGAAGGCGTCACGGTCTCCTGTCCTGGCCAGAGCTACCAGATCAGCATCTGACATGTGGTCCATCTGAATCCCCTTTGAACGCGTTCAATATGTAGTGCCACGAACGGCCCGAAAGGTTACTTTTGTTCTTCGGCGCCATCCTCCGAACTCCGCAGCCCCAACCACGCGTATATCCCCTGCGATGGGACCAGCAGAACAGCCACGCCAAGCAGCGCGGTCCGAACGGATGCCAGAGTCGCAATACCGCCCATTACAGGCCCGAATGCCACCTGCCCAAAGGCGTTGGCCTGGCCGTGCAGAGAGAACACCGTCGCCCTGTGCCTCGATTCCACCATCTGGTTGAGCCATGCGTCCACAACCGGTTCAACCACCTGGCGGATGAGCGAAGTGAATAGCACCATCGAGACCGAGAGGGCAAAGCTTCCCGACAACGCGAAAACCACCGCCGCCGCCATAATCAACCCGTTGGCGGCTGACAAAAGTCTAAGCGGCACGCCTGCGCTGTCGACGTCCACTGTCCGACGGATTAGCCACGTGACGCCGATGCCAAAGGTCAACCCTGCCGCCTGGATGATTCCGAACCACACCACCGGATCGAGACTCCCGATGGACGGAAACACGAATGTATCGAGCATTTGTTTAGCCCACAACCTGTCCCAGGGTTCGGTGGACGCTCCGTAGAACAGTTCGATCGCTATGATCGCGATAAGCACGTGGTGCATCCTGACCGCCGTGACCCCAGAACCGAAGGTGGATCTCATCGATTGCCAAGTTTGACGTTCTTCTCGCGGAGTCGGTGTGAATCCCCTCTCCGGCATGACGAACACCAGCGCCACAGCCAGCAGAAGCAACACCGCGCCTCCGACCAGCAGGGGCATAGCGATGAACACCGTCGCCAGCGCCACGCCCAAAGCAATGCCCACCAGGGAGCCCGCCGATTGAATCTGAGAGCCTCGCAGGAACACGTCGCCCACTCTGCCGCCGTCGCCCAGTTCGTCGGCCAACCACGCCTGACGGGCCCCGCTGGTGAAGGTGTACCCTATCCCCCAGACAGCCTGCGCCATGAGTATCGTGCCGAAGACCGGCAGCGCTCCCTCCAGCATGATGCCTGCCCCGATCAGCGCGAAACCGATTATGAGAGATAGCCTACGGCTGAACACGTCGGCCACAACGCCTGTGGGTATCTCGAACAGGAACACCGCGGCCTCCAGCACCGTGCCCACCAGTATTAACTCCAGTGGGTTGAGTCCAGCCTCAGTGATTCGATATACGGATGACATGACTGAAAAGGACGCGAATCCGGCGCCCTCCACGGCTGCCATCATAAGGTACACGGGTATCGGGTCAAGTTTTCGAAGACGCACTTATTTATGCCTCGGCGGTGTTTTGGGGGGAGTTTGTGAGGATTGTATTTGGTAGAGGTTCAGATGGCTGAAATCAGGCTGTCAGAGGCCCAGACTAGCCTTGTTGTGATTGTCGGAGCCTATGGTAGCATACCTGCGATGTGACCCATTTGACCTCTATTTGTCATGGCGGAGCATCCTCCCAGATCAGACTCAATGCTATTTATTCAGGTTGTCTAATATGCCTTTTCTAATGTACGCTCTCGACTAATATCATGGCTGGTAGGTTCTGGCACGCGTGGGGTGGCCTAATGTTTACCAAAATTGTTCTATCGGTTAGTGTGATTCTCATTCTGGCGGCGCTGGGTTGTAGCTCGCCCGCTTCTTCCATCCTGTTCACGTCGGACCGGGACGGAAATCTGGAGATATACTCGGTCAACTCCAATGGCGAGAAGCTGACAAATCTCACCAACACCCAGACCAACGAGTTCGCGCCTGTGGCGTCTCCGAATCGCAGGCTCATAGCCTTCCTATCGGGAGTCCAGGGGAATATAGCCGTCGAGGTGATGCGAGTTGATGGGACTGAACGTTTTCCAGTGACACAGGCCACTGCCGAACATAGTAGTCCACAATGGTCGCCCTCCAATGATCGTATCGCCTACGTGCGGGACGATGGCCCAGACTCCAACATCTACATGTCAACTATTGGAGGAGGCCCAAGCGCTCTGCTCACATCTATCGCCGGCCATGAGGTTGGCGACTGGTCAGGCGATGGCGACTCCGTGGCGTTCACGGTGTTGGGAGGACGGGATCAGGGCATATACACTCGCAACCCCGACGGAGTCAACGAGTTTAGAGTCACCGAGACGCCAGACTACAGCCCTATCTGGTCGCCAGATTCCAGGAAAATAGCATTCC
>JASLRP010000583.1 GCA_030743915.1 SAR202 cluster bacterium
CTCGATTAAGAAGCACTGAAACGTTGTTGCCGCCGTAATTGGCGGTTGCCAAATCTGGAAAACCGTCTCGATCAAAATCACCGGCCGCGAGGTCTCGTGGATCAGCGCCTGTGGGATAGTGTGTCGCGTCTCCGAGGTTCCCATGGCCGTTATTCAGGAATATAGACACTGAGTGTGATGTCTGGTTTGCCGCTGCGACATCAAGGTCACCGTCCAGATCGATATCGATCAGAACGATGCCTCTCGGCCAGGTCTGAGTTGGGTGGGTGGAAGTTGACGAAAACGCGCCCGATCCATCGTTTAGGAATACTTCTATTTTGTTTGACAGATTGATCGCTCCCACAATGTCCAGGTCGCGGTCTCCATCCAGGTCGCCAACCGCTAACTGATATGGCAGTCCGGAGGAAGCGCTCATGTGACCATTAGATGTGAACGTGCCATCTCCGTCATTCAAGAACACACTGAACCCATTGGGTTCCAGGGGAACAGCGACGTCCATGTCACCGTCGCGGTCAAAATCACCTTCGGCAATTGATTTTGCCGCAGGACCATAGGAGTTTTTGCTGGTGACTGCGAACTGCCCAGAGCCGTCATTGAAAACCACTGCCATTTCGTTAGGTGGAGCCAGGGCCGCAACAACATCGAGGTCGCCATCAGCATCAAGGTCGTTTGGCGTTGAGATACCTGTCACGTGTCCTCCGGCGTCATATGCGTTCGCAGCGCCGAGAACGCCGCGTCCGTTATTGAACAGGATCGAGATGTCCTTCGAATCCATATTACCTGTAAGAACATCCGGATCGCCGTCGCCATCAACATCCCCGACTCTGACGTCGAACGGGTTACTTCCTGCCGGATAGTTGATCGCCGCCGTGAAACCGCCCTTGGTCTCTACAGGCGGAATCCACCAAGAGGCTTGACCATCGCGAGCGGGGTTGACGGTCACATTCCTGAGGCCTGAACCGTCGGAGTTGATCATGTAGATGTCGCTGTTCCCTGGTCGATGCGAAGTGAACAAGATCGCCGGTCCGGGCGACCACTGCGGGTTGGCGTCCGTCGCGGGATCGTTGGTAATCTGTGTAACTGCCTTCGTGGCTAAGTCCATTACAAACAGGTTTTTCCCATCGTCGTATGCGATCTGTTTTCCGCCTGGCGACCACACTGCCGCCCCTCCTGAGCCCAACGTTGTGGCAACGCCAGTGGCAGGGTCGACGGTTACGATGTTTCCGCTCTGGTTTACTAACAGTGCAGCCCCGTCCGAAGCGCAACTTGGCGCCTGGCCACTGATCAGTAGGCGTGTATCGCTGCCGTCGGCGTTCATGATGTGAATCTGGTTGTAGTCGAACATGTATGCGATTCGATCATTCCCGCACCATGTCGGCGAAACATCGTCCACATCGTTGAAAGTCAGTTGACGCAGTCCGCTGAGGTCTCGATTCATCACGAATATCTCGCGGTCAGGACCGTTGCGATCGGAATAGAAGGCGATCCTAGAGCCGTCAGGAGAGTACATCGGGCTCCCGTCGGCTCCGGGTGAATCGGTCAGTCGGCGGAGAACATTGCCCTGCAAATCGATTTCATAGACTTCCTCGTCACCGCTTCTATCGGACTGGATGATGATGCGCTGTTTGGGCTCGGTAAGGTCCGGTTGTTTTACCGGTCGCCAGTGAGGATAAAGGTCAAAATCTACATCCTGAGTCAATCTTGTTTTTGCAGTTCCGTCAGAGTTCATTGAGAAGACATCCCAGTTCCCTTGTCTCTGCGAACTGTAGATAATCTTTGAGCCATCAGCAGACCAATCAGGAGCGACATCCTGGCCCGTTTCAGCTGTGAGGCGAGTCAGATTGCCACCGCTGGCATCCATCACATATACGTCGTAATTTCCATTGCTCGGCGAATCAAAAGAGATCATCCGGCCATCGGGTGACCAAGTTGGAGGGCCATCTTGCACGCCATTGTGTGTCAGTTGGACTACGCTTGACGGATCGCCGCTGGGCGACATAGTGAATATTTCATGGTCGCCGTCCCGCTCCGATCGGAAGGCGATTTTGGCGCCATCCGGCGACCAATCTGGCCCTTCATCGTGGGCTGAGTTGTTTGAAATGTTCGTCTGGTTGCCACCGTCGGCGTCCATCTTGTAGATTTCTTCATTTCCATCTCGGTTGGAAAAGAATACGATTTGTGATCCGTCCGGAGACCAACTGGGACGCTCATCCTTGCCGGTATGATTCGTGAGGTTCGTTGGGCCTGATCCGTCTCGATTCATGACGTATATTTCCCAATTGCCATCCCTTATCGACTGGAACGCAATTTGAGAGCCATCAGGAGACCAAGCCGGTTCCCTGTCGTCATCCGTATTCTGTGTTATGCGCGTCTTGTGTGACCCATCAGGAGCCATCAGGTATATTTCGTCGTTGCCGTCCCACCGGGATTGGAATGCTATGGGCAATACATCAGGCACCCATGCGTCGGGGTACTGATCGGCGAATGCGTTATCCGTCAGACGGCGAAGGCCGGCCCCATCGGACAGAATCGAGTACACCTCGTCACCGGTGTCCGGAGAGTTGCTGGAATAGAAGTAGATTCGACCGTTTTCGTTCCAATCTGTTGCGTGTGCGCCCGCGATGCCTGTCACAAGGGCCTGCTCATTTTGACCCTCCGAGTCTGCGAGGCGCACGTCGCCGGTTGAAAGACCTCCAGACTCTCGTGAGAACACCACGCTCATTCCATCAGGGGAATATCGAGCGTCAAATACCATTCCGGGATTTCCGTGTGGAATGAACTCTTGGGCAGTCCTCGCGGGCACGTCGATGCGACCGATGCCCCACCTGCCGCCCGAGGCCGCCCAACTGAGCAACAGGTATCTTCCATCCGGCGACCATTCGAACCTTGAGATCGCGTCCTTTCCGCTAGAGGCGGCGTCGAATAGCAGTTCGGACGGGGCGCTTCCCTGCCAGTCTCTGAGGCAGACTTGAGTCCCACCACAGCGGTATGCAAGACGTCTGCCATCGGGCGACCATGCGGGGTCTTGGGCGCGGTCTCCGGTCGTGGTTTGCCAGGATGCGAGCTCATTGCCTGCCGGGTCCATTACCACGATTTCATTCGGTTGACCGCTGCAGGCTCGGTTGTACGCGATCATCGTCCCGTCTGGAGAGAGTCGAGGTTGCACATCGCAGGTGGTTGAATCGGTCAACCGTCGCCGGTTGGAGCCGTCGAGATTCATACTGAAGATGTCAGTGTTGCCATGTTCCGATGAGTAGAACACGACGCGGGCCGTTGGGATGGGGCCGAATTCGTAAACCGATTCAAGCTGGCTCCCGAAGTCGCTGCTGCCGCCAAACACGTATATGCGGCCATCGAAACCAACGACTGCCTCGCCTGCGCCTCGACCTACTGGCATGTCCACGCCTTGAGACCAGGTACTGTTGGCAGGATCGAAGACCTCAACCGTCGGAAGCTCTGGTCCAGTGGACGCCTGCCCTCCCATCGCATATATCAACCCATTCGTTCCAACTTCCACTCTGACATTTCCACGAGGCGAAGGCATTGGAGGCAACGCAGTCCACGTGTCAGTGAACACGTCGTAAACTTCGGCGGCAGCCAACTGACACGGGCAACCATCTCGGTTCCCGCCAATGGCATAGATCAGTCCATCAGGCGTGGCCGCCAAGCCAACGCCCCATCGTAATGTCGGCATAGGCGCTCTGGTCGTCCAGGTGTCGGTCGCCGGATTGTATTCCTCGTTGAAAACGACTCCCTGTTGATTACTTCCGGTCACGCCCCCGATAGCGTAAATCCGGCCATTGCTCGCCGTGACGACACGTATGGCGTAACGGTTGTGATCGAGCGACGAAGCGACGCTCCAAACGCCGGCGTCTTGGTCATACGCCTCCACGAGGCCAGTTGAACCGCCGCCGTTGTTGAAACTGCCGCCGATGGAAAAAACCTTGCCATATCCGCCAGTGGCCGCTCCGATGCCGGAACGGGCCTGCGGTGTGGATGTTCCAGTTGCCCACGCATCACCAACAGGGTCGAACACTTCAACCGTCGCCAGGTCAGCAGACGATGAATGACCACCAATCACGAATACCTGCCCTGCTCTATCCACGGTGGCGCCCAGCCGCACTCGCATAGTCGGCATGTCGGCTTTTCTGGTCCACTGCTCATAGGAAATATTGGGCTTCGGAGGACCCAACTGGTCCTCCACATCGAAGCCGTCCGCGGCATCTTTGATCTTGCTGACGGTTCCATCGCCTCCGTTAGCGACCCAAACGTTCCGACCGTCGATGGCGACTGCCGCAGGCATGGAGCCGACGGAATACGTGTCCTGAAGTGAGCCATCCCGCACGGACAGTTTGCTGACCGTCCCAGTGTCGTAGTTGGCGGCGAACACGAACACGCTGTCTGATGCAGCCCCGTAGGAGCGGGAGCCAATCGCGAAGTCTCCGATATTCTGGCCGTCGGAGGCTAACAGCTTCGTCAGCGTAGCGCTGGGGTCTTTGGCCACCCAGACATGGCGACCATCGAATACTGTTTCGTTGGTCTTGCTGGCGACGTCGAACTCGCCCTTGTTGGAACCATCGAAGCCATCAATCTTGGTGACCTTGTTGCTGGTCCAACCACTAGCCCAAACATTCTGGCCGTCGAATCCCAGGTTGTCAGGATTTCCGGCCACCGAGAATTGGCCAAGCATCTGGCAGGACGTGGATACTTTGTTGATCGCGTTATTCGCCGGGTTAGCCACCCATATGTCGCGACCATCGAACAGCACACCGTTGAGGGACGAAGCAATCGTCACCTCGCACACCACCGCGCCTGTGTTGGGATTCAGTTTCCTCAGTTTGGTGTCGTTGACGTCGCTGACCCACACAAACTCTCCGTCTGAGTCGATGCCCATGGGAGTTTGACCGACCGACGTCGAAAGCAGCACGTTGCCGTTGAGATCAAGTTTCGAGACCTTTCCAGCCGGGGCGTTAGTGACCCACACGTTGTGGCCATCAAAGGTGATGTCGTTAGGGTGTCCTCCCAGCGAGAACGTTTCAATATCAGAAACCTGGCAACCGGTTGTCGGTGGCGTAACAGCATCTGGGACTTGCGCCACGTCCCACACTTTGACTTCGTCAATACAGCCATCAAACCATCTGGGCCCCGACCCGTCTCCATGCGCCCTGCCGATCGTCAACTGTTGAGAAGTGTCGTGCACTGGCAGATCATACGCGGTTGTCGATCCAACAAGCGTTCCATTAATGTAGAGGCTTACCCTTTTGTTGCGCTCGAAGACGCCAGTGACGCGGGACCACTGGTTCAAAGGCACTGTCGAAGTTGACCTGATGGAAGAGTTGTCAGCGCCGTTCGTTCCGCCCACAGCGAAATATACTTTGCCCTCATGCTGGTCGCCATTCAGGGTGAGGAACCACGAATCGTCTCCCACGCCTCCAGGTCCCCATTTGGAGACGATGCCTGCCTCATGAGGATACGAGGTCTGAGGGTAGGATTTCGGGTACACCCATGCCTGAACAGTCATGGCGTCCATGCCGTCCAGCCCAGGCCCGTCAGGCACTGATACAACGGACGTTGAGCCATTGAATTCGAATGCCCGTCCCTTCGCTCCTGGCAGCGACACGGCATCTGTGACCTGTCCGGTGTGTCCGTTTCCTGAAATGTCGACGGTTGTGGTCGCCGCCGGATTTTCCTCGAAAGGCCAACTTGCGATCGGATCGACTTCGGTTGGACACTCGAAATGCAGTGAGAGGAGGTAGTTGGTCACGAGAGTCACCGCCTCGGTGCGCGTGAGGGGCCTGCCAAGACCAGGCTTTTCGATCTGGACCAGGTATGACGTTACGCCATCAACAGCTTCTGACCTATCAATGGAGCCACTTTTATCAGCGTCGCACACACAGAGGATGTTGCTGGAAGGCAAAATCGTCTCCGCCGCCTGAACGCCCGTCCCAGGTCCAGTTGACACCAGTGAGAGCATCAATCCCAGGGCGAGGAGGAGTGCCGTGGTCCTCAGAATGTTGCCTGTTGGCGTCCACATCGTTGCGTGTCCTCCGTGGATATGGCGGTGGGATTTTGAATTTC
>JASLRP010000584.1 GCA_030743915.1 SAR202 cluster bacterium
AGTGCTCTACCACTGAGCTACTCCCGCTCGCTTTAACGGCCACGATTCCAAAAAACCGAACCTCGCCGTTGCTTAATGGTGCCGAGGGTCAGAATCGAACTGACGACACCAGCATTTTCAGTGCTGTGCTCTACCAACTGAGCTACCTCGGCTCCTCAATTATGTTAGGCGTCCAGACACGCGAGTGTCAAGGCTTAGATTTGGCCGGACTCCCATTTATCATGCGCCCAGAATTCCTTTAACCGGCTCTCTCGGATGGTGTAGAATGAATGGCATATCCGTCTGTCTATATGGTTTTATTAATTTCCCTCTGAGGTGACGATTGCCTGACTATGATGTAGTGGTGTTAGGTTCTGGCCCTGGCGGCTATGTGGCGGCCATACGCGCGGGACAATTGGGACTCAAAACTGCCATCGTCGAGCGTGAGGAACTGGGTGGCGTGTGCCTCAACTGGGGGTGCATTCCCAGCAAAGCCCTCCTCCGAAATGCCGAGGTGCTGAACCTCATCCAGCACGCCGACGATTTTGGAATCAGCTTCGATAATCTTGCTCATGACTTCGGAAAGGCGATTGACCGCAGCAGAGATGTGGTCGGGCGCCTGGTGCGCGGCGTGGCGATGCTCCTGAAGAAAAACAACGTCGAGCATGTTCAGGGCAGCGGCAGGCTTCTGGACGCCAACACCGTCGAGATTACGGACAACGGCCGACGGCTGTCCGCCAAGAATATCATCATCGCCACCGGGACCCGACAGCGCAGAATCCCGACCCTCCCCATAGACAACGAGGTCGTGATCACCTGCCGGGACGCTCTGGGACTTCGCGACGTTCCAAACCGAGTCGTCATTGTTGGCGGCGGCGCGGCGGGCTGCGAGTTCGCGCACATCTATCGGACTTACGGGGCCGAGGTGACCATCGTCGAGCTTTTGCCACGCTTGATACCCAACGAGGATGCCGAGATATCCGGTCTGCTGGAAAGATCGTTCCGACGTCAGGGTATTCAGAACATCACAGGCGCGACCGTCGAAGGGATCGCCGTCACCGACAATCAGGCCAAGGTGTCGATATCCGTCGGAGATTCGAGCTCGGTTATCGACTGCGACAAGGTGCTGGTTGCGGTTGGCGTTCAGGGCAACGTGGACAACATCGGCCTGGAGAGCGCCGGAATCGACATCGAAAATGGTTACATCAAAATAGATGAGACCATGAGCACAAACGTGCCCGGCGTGTACGCTATCGGAGATGTCACCGGCAAGATGATGTTGGCCCATGTGGCTTCGGCTCAGGGAGTGACAGCGGTGGAGACCATAGCCGGGCTCAACCCGCCCGCGCTGGACTACTCGCTGATGCCTCGGGCTGTTTACTGCAAACCTCAGGTGGGCAGTTTTGGCCTAACCGAGGAGCAGGCGACGGAGCAGGGATACACGGTCAAGATCGGCAAGTTTCCTCTGGCCGCCAGCGGCAAGGCTCTCGCTCTCGGCGAGTCCGAGGGGATGGTCAAACTGGTGGTCGATGCCGAGATCGGCGAGGTGCTTGGCGGGCACATGATCGGCGCCGAGGTCACGGAACTGCTCGGAGAACTGTCGATGACTCGCCTGCTGGAAGGCACCACCACAGAACTGGGATGGCTGGTGCATCCGCACCCCAGCATCTCGGAGACGATCAAAGAGGCCGCGCTCGCCGCCGAGGGTGAAGCGATTCATATCTAATCGGAATTTTAGGATCCCACCCTATATCTTGTGTTACGGCCCTTAAATTGTTAAACACGTCATAATGCGTGCTATGGTTTCATAGTTGTGTACATGACATAACGGTCCATCTATGAACCAAGGTCACCCTCGAAACAATCGGTAAGAGGTATTGGATGAAATTAGCAGTGGACATAGACAAAAATCAGGTTGCCGACTATTACAGGAAGATGCTGGAGATACGACGCTTCGAAGAAGCCGCCGGGCGACTCTACATGCAGAGCCTGATCCGCGGGTTCCTCCACCTGTATATCGGTGAGGAGGCTGTGGCTGTCGGGGCCATTTCGACCCTCGGCCCCCAGGACTACGTGATCACCCACTACCGCGATCACGGACACGCTCTCGCCAGAGGCGTTGACCCCAAAGCGGCAATGGCTGAACTGTGCGGCAAGGCCACCGGAACCAGCGGCGGCAAGGGCGGCTCCATGCATCTGTTCGATGCCGAGCTTCATTTCATGGGCGGGCACGCCATTGTCGGCGGCCAGCTTCCCATCGCGACGGGCCTGGCCCTGGCCATCAAACAGCAAGGGGGCGACGGCGCTGCGATGTGCTTCTTCGGCGATGGAGCCGTCAACGAAGGCGAGTTCCACGAATCGCTGAACCTGGCATCGCTGTGGAAACTGCCCGTCATCTTCGTATTGGAAAACAATCTCTACGGCATGGGTTCCCATGTCGACAAGACCCACGCCGCCGGACGAGACATCTATTCGTCGGCGGAATACTACAAGATTCCAGCGGTGCAAATCGACGGCATGGACCTCATGGCGGTGCGTGAAGCAACCGAGGAAGCTCTGAAGCGGGTGCGCTCTGGCGGCGGGCCCGTTTTTATTGAAGCTATGACCTACCGTTTCCGAGGCCATTCAATGGCCGACCCTGCCGCCTATCGAGAGATGTCCGAGGTCGAGGAATGGCGCGTCAATGACCCCATTGAACGCTTCAAGGCCTTCTCCCTGGCCGAAGGCCTGACTTCCGAGGGAGAGCTTGAACAGATCGACAGGGAAGTTACCGAGGCCATCAACGAGGTGGTCGAATTCGCAAAAAACAGCCCGGAGCCGGAGATCGACTCGCTCTGGGACAACGTTTACGCCTGAGAATCGGAGCATTCAACAAATGCCTGAAATGATAATAAGAGAGGCCATCGCCCAGGGACTGCGCGAGGCCATGGATGATGACGACAGAGTGTTCATGATGGGCGAGGACATAGGGGCCTATGACGGCGCCTATGCAGTGACCCGAGGTTTTCTCAAACAGTACGGCCCCGAACGAATTCGGGACACGCCCATATCGGAATCGGTGATCGTCGGAGCCGCAGTGGGCGCCGCTCTGGCCGGCATGAGGCCCATCGTTGAAATCATGACCATCAACTTCACCCTTCTGGCTATCGACCAGATGGTGAACCACGCCGCGAAGCTCAGATACATGTCCAACGGCCAGTTCACCGTGCCCATGATGATGCGGACCGTCACTGGCGGCGGCGGACAGTTGGCTGCCACTCACTCTCAGAGCCTGGAGGGTTGGTACGCTTCAGTGCCAGGCCTCAAGGTGCTGGCCCCATCGACGCCATACGATGCTCTGGGTATGCTTCGGGCCTCTCACAAGGACGAAAACCCCATCGTTTACACTGAACATGCGATGCTTTACGGAGTGCGCGGTGAGGTGCCGGAGGAGTATTATGAGGTTCCCCTGGGCAAGGCCGAGGTGCGGCGTCCGGGCAAGGACATCACCATCATTGGGTATTCTCGAATGGCCCACATCGCTATGGAAGCGGCAAACAAGCTGGCCGAAAAGGGAGTGGATGCTGAGGTGATCGACCTGCGCTCCCTCCGACCTCTGGACACTGAAACCCTGGTTGAGTCGGTAAAAAAGACCAACCGGGCCGTCGTTGTCGAGGAGGCGTGGAAGTTCGGCGGATTTTCTGGCGAGGTCGCCAGCGCGATCCAGGAAGAGGCTTTCGATTACCTGGACGGCCCCGTGGCCCGCGTCGGAGGACTGGACGTTCCGGCGCCGTATAATGGGACTCTGGAAGCAGCGACCATACCGACCGCTCAGCGGGTGTTGGACACTATTGAAGAAAAATTTGGAATATAACAGGGGTTCTCATGGCTACTGAACTCACTATGCCCCAGATGGGGTATGACATGCAAGAAGGCACCGTGGTGCGGTGGCTGAAATCCGAAGGCTCGCCCGTTCAGATGGGCGAAGCCGTGGCAGAGATCGAGACCGATAAAGCTGTCGTCGAGTTCGAGTCCTATGGCGAAGGCGTTCTGTTAAAGATACTCGTCGCCGAAGGCACGACGGTCCCGGTCGGCGAGGTAATCGCCCTGGTGGGCGCAGAATCTGAGGCGCCTGTGGCGCCGACTCCCGACGAACCCGCTCAACCAGAAGAGGCCGAGGAACAGGCTGAGGCTCCGGTGTCCGCCGCAATCCCGTTGGAAGCGCCCGCTCAGCCGGTGTCAACCAATGGCGGCGTGGCCGCTCAGGATGTGGCTCCACGGGCAGAACCTGAGGGCAGGCTTTTCGCCACTCCTGCCGCCCGCAAGATCGCCGAGGAGCAGGACATCGACCTTCGACAAATCGAAGGGACCGGCCCCGGCGGCAGGATCACCAAAGAGGACGTACTTGGCTTTGCGGACCAACCAGTCGAAGTCGTGGCCGAAGCGCCCGAACCTCTGACTCCAGTCGAGACCGCTCCAGAGCCTCCAGTGGTCGCAGAGACTCCAGAGCCAGAGCCGACTCCTGAACCCGCAGTTCCGGCGTCCCCGCCCGCTCCGGTTGCCGAGGTCGAGGATGAAGAAGGACTCATTCCCTTCAGCCGCATGCGACAGCAGATCGCTCGCGTAACTGTCAGGAGCAAGTCCGAAAAACCTCACTTCTACGTCACCACAGACATAGACATGACCCAGGCGATGACCCTGCGCAGTCAGATCAACCAGTCTCTGACCGATGAAGGCGTCCGAGTCACCGTAAACGACCTGATCGTCAAAGCCTGCGTCCTGACATTGAAGAAATACCCGAAGTTCAACGGCTTCTATCAAGAAAACGGCATCAAGATGAACGACGCCATCAACATCGGTGTTGCCATCGCCATTGAGGAGGGATTGATAGTCCCCGCCCTGCTGGACTGCGGAGACAAGTCTCTCAAGGAACTGGCGGCTGCCAGCAAGGACCTTGCCGAGCGCTCCGCCAGCGGGACTCTCTCGAATCAGGAATACGCCGGCGGCACCTTCGCAATTAGCAACCTGGGAATGTTCGGAGTGTCCAGCTTCATCGCCATCATCCAGCCGCCTCAGACGGCGGTGCTGGCCGTGGGCGCGGTAGCCAAGCGTCCCGTGGTTGGGGACGACGATCAGATCACGGTGGCCCAGATCATGACGACCACCATATCCGGCGACCATCGAATTGTGGACGGCGCAGAAGGCGCCCAGTTCGTGAACGAGGTGAAACGTCTGCTGGAGAATCCTCTGTCCATGCTGGTGTAAACCCTGTCAAAGCCTAACTGACATGAGTCATCCTGTTTTTGCGGGCGACTCATGTTTGGGCATTCGTGCTCAGGCCTCCTTTGCGACGCATCATGAGGAACGATAGCAGGAGTAGTGAGCCACCTAGAGCCGTCAGCGTCAAAATCGCAGCAGACGGGACCGGCGTGGGTGTGGGCGTGGAACCCGGCAGATTGGGGAACGTCAGATGGTAGCTAAGCTTCAGAATGGGAACTCCCGCAACAATGAAAACATCCTTCTCGTTGGCTGGAACGTTCTCTAACAGAAATACAATCTCGGTGCGCTGTGGCGCCAAGCCTCCAGGGTTCATTGTCAGCAGTTCATACTCGCCGTTTAACACGGGGACGGGCGAAGACACATATTCGCCTGCTATGCCACGGATCGTAAACCCGTCGGGCACAGGAGTCCCACCGACGGTAACTGTCCCTGAGTAAATAATGGGTGCGGGTGGTAGGCCCTGGGCAAAAGACTGGCCGATCACTGACATGAACATTAAGATGGCGACAAGAGCCGCGGGGAAAGTTCTTGATATGAAAACTCGGATCCAAAGCGCGTTGGAATTAATAAAGGGCACTGTTACCATAGTGAATCCAACAAACCGATATGTCTCTAATGGGCCTGAATCTGATGATCGACGCAACAATCTTGGAATCCCACATAATATAAGTCCGAGCGCCGAAAGTGTCAACTGCAACCAACTGCGCCGAGGTTACTACATTTCAAGAGATAAGCTCTCGACAGACAACATGGGTCACTCTGTATTTTGGAATGACTAATGTTGTCTCAAGGAATCTGACGGCTGTCATCAACCCTGCACGTAACATTGGTGGGAATTGTCTCAACAAAGCCGTACACGCCTATAAGAAGCTCTGTTAAGCTACGTACATCCGTGTTGGATTGACTCGTTGCTAGAGTGGAGACACATGTATTCTGGACGAGACCCTTACCGCCCTCAACTGTCGGAACGGGATCACAGGCAAATTCACGACAATTATCGTGACAAGGCGCAGTTCAACCGGACTCACAATCCTGGCGTCATGACCCGTTGGAGATCGTGGATTATCGTTGGCGTCGTGGTCGGCCTGATCGTGATCGGTCTGGTCGTGGGCCTAATCGTGTCGCCCCCTACCGATTTTTAGCGCCGGAAGCGATCACTACGAGATTTCGAGCAGATCGTCCACTATGTTCGCCAATCGGAATTCGTTCATCGCGCCGTCAACGCGGTCCACTATCTTCCCGTTCGCGTCAAAGAATACCGTCGTGGGCATGCTGCGCACTGCGTAGCTGAGCACTGCTGACCGGTCCGGCGGAGCGCCGATTGGGTAGGATATTCTAAGCTCGTCCAACAATCTGCGAGCGCTTGCCTCATTGCCAAGACCGGTGAAGATGCCGACGTCAAGGCCCAAGAACAGCACGTCTCCTCCATTCTCTTCGTGGACTCGCTGGAACGCGGGCATCTCGGCGCGGCACGGAGGGCAGTCTCCCGCCCAGAAATTCAAGACGATAGGTTTGTTCAAAGCCAACACGTCATTAAGCGAGACCTTGTCGCCGCCCAGCGTGCTGTTTCCCTGATACACGTCAAACTCGAAATTGGAACCGCTGCCAGTCGAATTCACAGCCTGCACGACCGCGTATCCAACCAAAGCGATCAAGAGAATCGCCACGCCGCCAATCATCATTGGCATGTACTTTTGTAAAGCTCCGTGATTCTGTGACCGACGATTTCGCCTGTTCGCCCTGTTCCGCTTTCGTTTCTTTGACGGCATGTTCAGCCACCTCATCAAGCATTCGTCCCCGATTACACACGATGAGTATTTGATGCGCCGCCAATGGCACAGATTCATTCAAATCAGGACTCAGAGCGTCCCGGCCTCCACACCATGAACACGGCTATGCCGATAGCGACGATGCAGACGACCATCGCGATGGTGAAAAAGTCGCTGAACAGGGACAGGCCGGCGTCGGACAGGCCAGTCTCGAAGTCGGTGAGCCGCTGTTGGGTCTGCTCTGCCGTCTCACCAGGCAACGGGAAGGGCAACTGCATACCGGCCACCAGGTCCTGGAAACGTCCTGTGCCCCAGGCAGTGAGAGTTGCGAGTCCAAATGTCATGCCCACGATTCGCGTGGCAGTAATAAGGCCCGCCGCCGCCCCTCGGAGACTTGGCTCCACGGAGTTCGTCGCCGCCAGCGCGATGGGCGCGATCAACAAGCCGAACCCGAATCCGGCGATAGCAAGATGCACAGTCATCCCAGGGTCTGCCACATCCAGTCCCCACCGGCTCATTAACCCGAATCCCAGCGCCGCCAGCGCCAGTCCAACAATAGTTGGCGCTCGATAGTCGAACCTCTGACACGCGAAGCCGCCTAACACCGCTCCGAACGGGATGGCCGCCGTCATTCGCATGAGCATCAGTCCGCCTTCCAGAGGAGTTTGGCCCAGCACGGTGTTTGCCATCAACGGTACGGTCACCATGCCAATTATCAGCGCGCCGCCAATCAACAGGTGCGTCCCGTTGGCGGCATCGAAGGTCAGATTGCGGAACATCGACGGCGGCAGAAGGGGGTCGGCGGCAGTCCTGAGTCTCAGCACGAACAGTCCGAGCGTAATTAGCGAGGCGGCGAAATACGCGAACATCAACAGATCGAGGAAATCAACTCTCGCCAGTCCCAGGGTGAGGGTCGAGAGGCTGACCGCGATCAGGC
>JASLRP010000585.1 GCA_030743915.1 SAR202 cluster bacterium
TCCCACTGGCCTCCCACCGGAGCCACCAGCTTCCACTCGCCCATTCTGACGGCCCGACTGCCCTCATGCTCCCAGAAAATCGGCTTCTCCCTGCCCCAGGCGGGATTCGCCAGGACGGACAGAACACTCTCACCCTCCAGAGGCGTTGTGTCGTGGCCGTTCATTTGGGTTGGATAGGTCGCCGAGGCCGCGTCCATGCAGGTGGCGGCAACGTCGATGACGTGAATCGGCTCGTGGACAATCCCTGACTCTTGAATTCTGGCAGGCCACGACACCAGGAAGGGGGTTGAGATGCCGCCCTCGTGGGTCCAGCGTTTGAACCGCCTGAATGGGGTGTTGCTGGCGTTGGCCCACGGCAGGTCGTAGCTCATGAAGGTGTCGGCAGGACCGGGCCGGATGTCAGGGCTGTTGCCCATGCGCATGGGGCGGCCATCCACGGTCGGTGTGCTCCACTGTGCAGGCGTGGGACGTTCGGTGTCCTCGGCCATAAACTCGGCGCACCCACCATTATCTGAGAGGAACATCACCAGAGTGTTATCAGCAATGCCAAGCTCCTTCAATTTGGACAATACCCTGCCGATGCCCTGGTCCATGATGTCTATCTGGGCCGAGTACGCCGCCATGCGCAGGGCCTCCCAGTCCTTCTCCTTGGTGTCATCCCAGGCAGGAGCAGACTCGTCTCGGGGTGAAATTTCCCACTTGGAATCGACAATGCCTTTGCCTTTCATCTCCTCGTGACGTCCAGTGCGCAGACTGTCCCATCCATCCTTATAAACCCCCTCGTATCTGGCGATATCCTCCTCCAGCGCGTGGAGCGGCCAGTGAGGAGAAGTGTACGCAATGTGCAGGAAGAACGGAGCATCCCCCTGAGCGGCGTCCTCGATCATATCGACGGCATTGTCGCTTATGGCGTCCGTGAAATAGAAGCCGTCGGCCTCCAGGGGGATCAGTTGATCATCGCGCATTAAAGTCAGCGGATAATAGAAGCTTCCGGCGCCGGTAACGATGCCGAAGAAGCGGTCAAATCCTCTCTGAGTCGGAATGGGGTGAGTGGCATCGCCGGGAGTCCAGCTTGCCGGGTCCAGCAGATCGTAGGTCCCGCCAACGTGCCATTTTCCTGACATCATTGTGGCGTAGCCATTGGATTTCAACCCTTCGGCGATGGTCACGCTGCTTTCGTTAAGGTAGCCCTGGTAGCCGGGCCATCCCAGGTTGGCGACCATGTGGCCGACCCCGGTCTGCTGAGGATTGAGACCCGTCAGGAGAGCCGCGCGAGAGGGGCAGCATCGCGCAGAATTGTACATCTGGGTGAACTGGAGACCGTCCTCGGCGAGGCTGTCCACATTGGGAGTGCATATCTCGGAACCGTAGCAACCGATGTCCGAATACCCCATATCATCGGCTAAAATCAACACAATATTCGGGCGGTTTTCAGATGACTTTTGCATAGACTTACCTCGTGTTATTTGTGCGCTGAACATTTGCGGCAATAGCGAGTTTATGGACACATCTAAGACGTGTCAAGAAATACACGAATAAAAACTCGCATTGCGCGTCAAGTTCGGCTATGGTAGGGTTTAATAGAAGTTGTACCCAGAAGCCCAGGAAAAACTGACTACTCATGGACCCTTGGTGACCGGACGGCAACTAAAATATCTAAGTGGACCCCAGGAGGTCACCATTGGTTTTTCAAGATAGAACACTAACGTGTGTGGAATGTAACACGGATTTCACATTCAGCGCTGATGACCAGCGTTATCACGAGGAGCGAGGCTTCACAAACGAGCCTCGACGTTGCCCAAGCTGCCGAGCCGCTCGCCGGTCCCAGCGCCAGGGCGGAGGCGGAGGAGGCGGAGGATTCTCCAACTACGCCCCTCGCGAGATGCACCCCACGGTTTGCGCCGAGTGCGGCAAGGACACGGAAGTGCCCTTCCGACCTCGCGGAGATCGCCCGGTTTACTGCGACGACTGCTTCCGCCGACGCAGGGCCAGCAGCTCCTTCTAGTTCTGGGCCGTAGGGCCTCTAATTAGGAAATCACACAGGGGAGGGTTAAAAACCCTCCCCTGTTTATTGGGCCCGAAATGTCT
This sequence comes from SAR202 cluster bacterium, assembly GCA_030743915.1. Classification (GTDB taxonomy): domain Bacteria; phylum Chloroflexota; class Dehalococcoidia; order Lucifugimonadales; family UBA1123; genus UBA1123. The sequence goes on from JASLRP010000585.1 coordinate 2,089, forward strand.
CGACGAATCTTCGCCATGTTGAATCGAGACGAAACATCTGGTCGTGTGTGAGACAAGCGTCGTTTTAGTGACGACGAGATTCTTCGGCGGCGGCCTCAGAATGGCGGGTACTGACTCACGACCAATCTCGCGATGTTGAGTCAAGGCGAAGCATCTGGTCGTGTGTGAGGCAAGCGTCGTTTTGATGACGACCAAATTCTTCGGCGGCCTCAGAATGACAATTTGCTGGCAGCCGAAGACCCGATACCTGATGACCTGACACCTGGCCACCCGCCTACCCCAGGTACAACTCCGTGTCAGGGTTCCAGTCCTTCCAAGCGAACCAGAAGGACAGGTGTGACAGGGCGCGGTCCAATGTCCGGCCTTTCAACTCCCCCTCAATGGCGGCGCCATTGAACGCCATCCACCTGGAGTTCGTCTGCTCATCCACAAGAATCGTGAGGATTCCGTTGGGTTCGCCTTCCAATCGGAAGGTGAGAGGGTTGCCGTCAATCTCCCTGTCATAGACCAGCGCTGTGCCGCTGGCGTCATCGAAGTACACCAGCGTATTAAAGTCGCCGACGGTGTCATTGACCACTGGAGAGTCACTCAGCTTGAAGAATGGATAGGCTTTCGTGCTGCCGTCGATGTCCACTCCCAGCACCATCTCTTTGCGCGGCAACCTGTCATCGTCGAGAGTTTCGCCTATGACTCCGGCCCGGCTGTCCTGATAGTAACCCCTGTAACTGTCGCGACTGTAGCGGCCCTGCTTGTCCAGCGCGAGCGTGTCTGGATGAAGCTCTTTCCAGGTCTGCCAGGTGGTCTGAGTAACAGGAACGACTTCCAGTTCCGTGCCCGCCAACTCTCCCCGCACGCCCTTGCGCAAGAACTGACTCCACAGGGTGTTGGATTGATGATCGTACATCACCAGCGCGTTCATGATGAGTTTGCCGCTGACGCCAAAGGTGTGCTCTTCTCCGTTGATGATACGGCTATACACGATAGCCGAGAAGCAGAGCGGTCACCACGTAACCGCGAGCGGCACGCCTCCAACAACATCGTTGACTATCTCGTGAGAACTGAGCATCGGTATCGAATAGGCTTTGGACTCGCCATTGATAGAGAGACCCAGCACCAGTTCGTCCGGGTCCATCTCCGCGTCGGCGACACCGACGTCAACAAACTCAGGGTCCAGAATTGCGGGTATGGCATCGTAACCCAGAAGTGTGATCAGATTCAGTTCCTGATCATTTGTTGATGTGTCCTCGTCATCATCGGATGCGCCGGACCCACCGACCGAAGGCCGCGAATTTTGCGCCGCCGAACTCTGACTGGGAGACACTGGAACAATTATCGTCTCGCTGCTGTTGGTCAACGAAGTCAACCTCTGGGTGACCCCGTTCCGAAATCCCGGAACGAAGACCAGCAACAACATGAACCCCACCGCCGTCAACAACGCAATCCTGGTGATCGACATCTCCACACCCTACCCCACATGATTTGAATTCTTATCTCGGCGCTGCCCCCCAGAAACTCAACGACCGAAAAACAGCCGATTCAATTGCAGGAGGTCTAACACCAGGTTAGATGTGATTTGACGGGAGACGATTCAGAGCTAGAACAGCGTGCGTTCAGTTCTGCCCCACCGACCCTGATGAGCCTGCACCAGCTCCACAAACCGCTCATTGAACTCGGGCGAGAGGATCGTGTCTGTGGTCATAATCAGGGCATCCTCGCGGTTGTCGGTATAGTAACCTTTGCGAATGCCACGCTCGGAGAAGCCGAACTTCTTGTAGAGGTTTTGGGCCACAAAGTTGGAGACACGGACCTCCAGCGTCACGACGCGGGACTCCAATTGCATCGCCTGCTCGATTGCGGCAATGAGCATCAACTCCCCGATTCCGAACCCTCGGAACTCGTTCCGAACGCCGATGGCGACGATATGAGCCTCGTCCACCATATACCAGGTGCCGACGAAACCGGCGACGAACTCCTGGCCTGGCTGCCATGCCGAGTTTCTGCGACGCAAGATATTGCTGACCAGTCGATTGAACAGGGGCGCGGCCTCAGAGGGACCGGAAGGCTCAGGGGCGGAGTCTGACCTGTTCCCGTCGCTGCGGCTGGCGACCAGATATCGGGCTATCTTGTTCCTCAATTCGCGCCTGAAAGCGGTGGGAGGAAACAGCGTTGGGAACGCATCCCGCTCGACTTCGGCAGACTGCGTCATGTCGCGCTCGTCCATAGGTCGAACTGCGTACGACATAGTGTCTGGGTCCGGAGATTGTCTGCTTACGTTCAATGCAACTGCCTCGGGAGTGTCTGACAATTCTAGCACAACGTTTCGCGAGACAATCGCCCGTAGTTCTAATCGCCGAGCTCTCGCAGATGAGGATGCACAAAATACCGCGCCGCCTTCAGCGTATTGTGCATAAGCATGGCAATGGTCATGGGGCCGATGCCGCCCGGGACCGGAGTGATGGCCTCTGCCTTCTGTGAAACCGCATCATAGTCAACGTCGCCCACCAAACGGTAACCCCGTTTGCGCTCTGGCGCGTCGATCTGGTTGATCCCCACGTCGATCACCACAGCGCCGTCCTTAACCATGTCCGCCGTGATGAACCGAGGTCGGCCAATGGCGGAAATCAGAATATCGGCCTGTCGGGTGATCTCTGCCATGTTTCTGGTGCGGGTGTGGCACACGGTCACGGTGGCATTGGAGCCGGGCCTGCGCTGCATCAGCAGGTTTGACACAGGCTTGCCAACGATGTTACTGCGCCCGACGACGACGACATGCTTGCCTTCGGGATCAAAACCGGAACGAAGGAGTATCTGTTGAATGCCCGCCGGAGTCACTGACACAAACCTCGGTTGACCGGCTACGAGCAAACCCATGTTGAAAGGGTGGAGTCCGTCAACATCCTTGTCAGGGTTTACCGACTCGATGACCGTGTCCTCGTCAATATGGTCCGGAAGGGGCAGTTGGACCAGGATTCCGTGGATTCGAGCGTCGCAATTGAGCCTGCGCACAACGCTGAGAACTTCGTCCTGCGTTGTGGATGCTTGAAGCGGAATCGACTCCGAGACCATGCCTGCCTCTATCGCGGCCCGGTCTTTGTTGCGAACATAGACTTTCGAGGCCGGGTCGTCTCCGACCATCACGACGGCCAGTCCAGGGACGATTCCATGCTTGTCCCGCATCTCGGCCACACCCACGGCAACCTCGGCTCTGATTTCGTTGGCCATCTCCGTGCCGCTCAACACCCTGGCTGACAAGTTCCACCTCTCAAATGATTTCTGACGTCGCAAGATCGCATCGCGCAGGCCAGATCGTCTAGTTACGGAAGACGCGCCGCCACTCAATTTCTCAGCGGTGTGTGTACTTCAATTATACAGACTCCAGCGCCGGACATACTTCCAATGCCGCCTGCGCCAGTAATATAATGACGGCATTCTTGCGTTCAATTCAATCCCAATATTGGGAGAATAATATGCTGGTAGCCGGCGTTGACATAATCGAGATCGCCCGAGTCAAGCGAGTGGCCGAGGAATACGGAGAACGGTTCTTCCGTCGGATATACACCGAGGGCGAGCTGGCGTACTCGCGGGGCCGCGCTCCCCAGCTTGCCAGCAGGTTCGCCGCCAAAGAGGCGACAATGAAGGCGCTGGGCACGGGCATCCGGGGCATCCCCTGGAAGGACATCGAAGTCGTCCGAGGCAGGGGGCAGGCCCCGAGAATCGAGCTTCATAGAAAGGCCCTTGCACGAGCGGAACGACTGGGCCTCACCGACATCGCGTTGTCCTTATCCCACTCCAGGGACTTCGCTGTGGCATCGGTGGTGGGCGAGAGTGAAAAAGGCAACATTTTACCGAGAGGAAATTAGGCCATGCTATATGTTTCGATACTTACGTCCGACAGATCGCAGGACCCGGAGCTTTGGGCCACTATCTGGCAGGGCAATCCTCCGCCCTCAATCAACCTGATTGGGGCCTACAACCTGGGCAACGACAAGCGGGTGTTCATCTGGGAGGGCGAGGAGCTGGCCGACATCCAGTTCATGGATAGATTCAACGAGGTTGGCGTGCTGGAAACATCCCCTGCATTCGACCGTTCGGCAGGCTGGCGCTGTGCCTTCGCCAAAGACATCGACACCTTCCGCGAGGGCCTGCGACGAGCAGGCAGAGAACAGCAGGAAGCCGCCGTTGACCTGCGCACGCGAGGCATGAACGCTCCCAACCGTCACGCCGCACGAGCAGCAGCCCGGGCGTGGACTGAAGAACAAGAAAACAAATAGCCTAAGCAACCTACACTGGAGAGTTTAATGCGAATCGGGATATTCCTGGGAACCATGGGGTCCTCGTCCACGTTGGATGGACTGATCGACCAAATTGTTGACATAGAAGAAGACGGTTTCGATAACTTCTGGACGGCGCAGGTCTCCGGCATCGACGCTCTGACGGTCCTGGCCCTGGGAGGACAGCGCACCAGCCGAGTCGAGATGGGCACGGCGGTCGTCCCGACATTCCCTCGGCACCCTTCCATGCTGGCCCAACAGGCCCTGACCACCCAGGCGGCCACAAACGGACGTTTGCTTCTGGGCATAGGCCTGTCCCACCAGCCAGTGGTCGAGAACCGCTGGGGACTGAAGTTCGAGACTCCGGGACAGCACATGGAGGAGTACCTGACCATCCTGCGCTCGCTGGTGGACACCGGGAAGGTGGACTTTGAAGGCTCGGTGTTCCAGGTCCACACCGAGATTCAGCGCGTCTCAGAGGAACGCATGACCATTTGCGTGGCCGCGTTGGCGCCTCGGATGCTCCGTATGGCCGGCGAAATCGGCGATGGGACCATCACCTGGATGGTCGGCCCGAGAACTCTGGACACTCACATCGTCCCGCGCATCAACAGAGCCGCCGAGGGCGCCGGCCGCGACGCTCCCAGAGTGTGCGTCGGACTGCCCATCTGCGTTACTGACAATCCAGGAGCCGCCTTCGAGCGGGCAGGCGGGTTCTTTCATAACTACGGCAACCTGCCCAGCTACCGCCGAATGCTGGACATCGAGGGCGTGGAAAGCCCGGCAGAGGTCGCTATAATCGGCAATGAGTCCGAGGTCGAAGCCCAGCTTCGCGCTCTATCAGACGCCGGAGCCACCGACTATCTGGCGTCCATCTTTCCAGAAGGCGACGACTCTGCGGCATCCTTCGCGCGCACCCACGCGCTGTTGAAGGGCCTAGTGGGAACGCTGTGATGAGTGAATTGACAGTTCACTGGTTTCACATTACTCTTTGAGAATGAACTATCAACATCTGATCACCATGGAGCCCGGCAAACGTGGCGGCAAACCCTGTATCAGAGGACTACGCATCACTGTTTACGATGTGCTGGATTACCTTGCTTCGGATATGTCTGAAGACGAGATTCTCAGAGATTTTCCTGATTTGACACACGAGGACATCCGGGCATGCCTTGCATTCGCAGCTGATCGGGAGCGCAGATTCGTATCAATTCCGCCAGGATGAAGTTTCTGCTGGATCAGAACCTGTCGCCACGGCTCAAAGAACTGTTGGCAGACTTTTTTCCGGGGTCCATCCACGTTAAAGACGTGGGACTAGAATCAGCGACCGATGATGCTGTGTGGGCTTACGCTGCGCTGCAGGGATTCACAATTGTGTCGAAGGATTCCGATTTTCGCCAGCATAGTTTTAATTATGGACATCCTCCGAAGGTGATCTGGGTCCGGCTCGGCAATTGTTCGACAGCCGAAATCGAGGCGGTTCTTCGCGCGCTCCATGATGACATTCTTTCATTTGAGCGAGATGAACAAGGGGCATTCCTCGCACTCTCTTAATTGCAGGCCACGCGTATCCGGTACCCAACAAACGCCATGAAAATCGTCACCATTGAGGAGATGCGCGCCATTGAGGACCGCTCCGAGGAGGCGGGCGTCTCCAAGGACACGCTGATGGAGAACGCGGGGCAGGCTGTGGCCCGCAGCGTGAGGCATCACTACGGCCCACTCACTGGCGTCCCTGTTTTCGTGCTCGTGGGTTCTGGAAACAACGGCGGTGACGGTCTTGTTGCCGCTCGACACCTTGATATGTGGGGCGCTCGAGTCGAGGTCTGTCTCTGTCGAGACCGCCGCGCCCCTGACCCCAAGCTGGATGTTGTCCGAAAGCAGGGCATTCGGGTCACATCGGCCTCAGACGACCCGGACCTGTCAAATCTCACGAACTTGTTGTCCAGCGCTCACGTAGTCATCGACTCGATTTTGGGCACAGGCCGCGCTCGGCCCATAGAGGGAACAGTCAAGGCCATCCTGCAAGCCCTCAAAGAGGCTCAATCCCGCACACAACTGAAAGTCGTTGCCCTGGATGTGCCAACAGGCCTCAACGCCGACACTGGCGAGGTTGATCCATCCACGCCTCGCGCCGACCTCACCATATCCTTCGGATACCCAAAACGAGGGCATTACGCCTATCCCGGCTCCGAGTATCTCGGAAGATTGGAGGTCGCCAACATCGGCCTGCCAGCGGGCTTGGATGATGACGTCACGCTTGAATTGATAACCGACGAGTGGGCCAGAGACCGCCTTCCAAATCGGCCAGCCAATTCTCACAAGGGCACTTTTGGCCGAACGATGGTCATCGCCGGGTCACGAAACTATCTCGGAGCAGCGTATCTGGCCGCAACCTCCGCAACACGGGTTGGGTCTGGATTGGTCACAGTAGCAATCCCTGAAAGCCTGCGCGCGGCTGTGGCGGCAAAGGCCATTGAGCCTACGTTCCTGCCTCTGCCGGAATCGTCCCCAGGCATTGTGTCTCCTGATGCGGCGGACTTGGTTTTCGACAGCCTGCCCGCCTACAATAGTCTGTTGGTCGGATGCGGAATGGGCCAGGAGAGCGATACGAAACAATTCATCGAGAGGTTGTTGTTGTCTGGACACGACCTGCCACCGACGGTCGTCGACGCCGACGGGCTGAATACCCTGTCCCAGGTCGATAACTGGTGGACGAGATTGCCTGACGACGCGATTCTCACCCCTCATCCCGGAGAGATGGGACGCCTGACCGAAAATTCCTCACGAAACCAGGACCGTATAGCGACTGCGACAATGGCGGCAACTCAATGGAACAAGACCGTAATTCTCAAAGGAGCGCATACCGTGATCGGATATCCCGACGGGAATGTGATGGTCAGTCCATTCTCGAATCCAGGACTGGCAACAGCAGGCACGGGTGACGTGCTGGCTGGCGCCATCGCTGGTCTGGTCTCTCAGGGGCTATCGCTATCCGACGCATCGGCTTTGGGCGTATATCTCCACGGTCTCGCCGGAGAGCGGGTCCGAGATGCGTTGGGAGACACGGGAATGATCGCCAGTGATCTGCTTTCAGTCCTGCCTGCCATAATCCGAGACTTGCGACAGGATGTGACAATCTGAGATCAATGAACAACCGAAACTCGACAAGTCGCCATGCTGAACGGAGTGAAGCATCTGGTATCAGTGTGAGAAGCGCTGGCTTACACACGACCAAATTCTTCGCCTCGACTCAGAATGGCCATATGCTGAGGGCTGACAGTCGATAGCTGCCAGCCTTCCCAAAGGAACCAATGGCCCACCTGACAGGACAGGAACGAGCGCGATACGTCACGCGCATGTTCGCCCGAATATCCCGACGATACGACCTGCTGAACACCGTCATGACTGGCGGGCGTCACTACGCATGGCGTAAACGAGCGACCGGCATGGCCGTCGAAGGTCTATCAGGCCCTGCGCTGGACATCGCAACGGGCACGGGAGATTTCGCCTTCGATCTTGCTCGAAGGCCAGAGGTCACCGACGTCGTGGGTCTGGACTTCACGCGAGACATGCTCAAGCTCGCCAACGTCAAAGCGTCTCGTCAAGAGCTGTCCCGCCACACGACTTTCACAGCAGGCGACGCCCACGCTCTGCCCTTCAAAGATGAACAGTTCATCTGCGCGACCGTCGGGTTCGGAATCCGCAATTTTATTGACCTGCCCACGGCCCTTCAAGAGATGGTGCGAGTCGTGCGTCCGGGAGGCCGCGTCGTGTCCCTGGAGATCGTGCGCATGGAAGGCCGAGGCCCGATGCCGAAACTGCTTCCGCTGCACTTTCGATACGTAACTCCCTGGCTGGGATCACTGCTGGCCGGAGATCGCGAGGCGTACACCTACCTGCCCAAGTCTGTGGAGAATTTCCTGTCGGCCACCGAGATTGACCATGCAATGAGCGATGCCGGTCTCGTTAATGTCAGGCACAAAAAACTGGGCCTGGGAACCGTCGCCATTCACATCGCGGAGAAGCCCTGATTGAATCCAGTGTTGTGATAGATGCGCTGACAGGATAAAGTAGCGACCATCCCAAGCATATCTTCACATCGCGAGTAGAACCACATGACCGAACCGACCCACTCCCTCAGCATCGACATCGGCGGGACATTCACCGACTTCACACTCCTGAATATCGAGTCCGGCGAACTGAGCATCCACAAGGTGCTCACCGACTCCGAGAACCCCACCAGAGCTTTCATGCGAGGGACCACGGAGATTCTTCAGGCTGCAGGAATCGAGCCGGCCGCACTCCAGGTTGTGGTCCACAGCACCACTCTGGCCACCAACGCCATAATCGAGCGCAAGGGCGCAAAGATCGCTCTCCTGACCACCGAAGGATTCCGCGACGTTCTGGAACTGAGGCGAGAGCAGATTTACGACATGCACGACCTGCACGCCCGCTACCCCGACCCCATCGTGCCCCGAAGCCTGAGGGTCGAGGTGTCGGAGCGAATCGACCGCGACGGTCGCGTATTCCAGTCGCCAGACGCAAATCAGTCCACCACCACTGTGGATGACCTGCTGAAACAGGGCGTCGAGGCCGTGGCGATTTCCCTGCTCCACGCCTACAAAAACCCTGAGAATGAGCAAGCGCTCAAGGACCAGATATCCAGCAGTCACCCCGACCTGCCGCTATCGCTGTCCTCCGAGGTTGCGCCTGTCATCAATGAGTACGAGCGCACCTCGACCACCGTCGCCGACACCTACATCAAGCCATCGGTGTCCCGTTACATCCAGGGCGTAGAGCAGGAACTTGGGCAATCTGGATACGAAGGCCGTCTGCTGGTGATGCACTCTGCGGGCGGAGTCATGGACGCCAGCGCCGCGATGGAGCGTCCGGTGCGAATGCTGGAGTCCGGCCCTGCCGCTGGAGCGCTGGCCGCCGGGTTCTACAGTGACCTGCTGGGCGAGCCTGACCTCATCTCCCTGGACATGGGAGGCACCACAGCCAAGACCTGTGTCATTGAGGACGGCAAGCCAGCCCAGTCCAACAGCATCGAAGTCGCCCGCGTCCACCGGTTCAAAGTCGGCAGCGGCCTGCCCATCCTGATTCCGGTGCTGGACCTCATCGAGATAGGCTCTGGAGGTGGCAGCATCGCGTCACTGGACAACCTCGGCCTGCTGAGGGTCGGCCCTCAGAGCGCTGGAGCCAGCCCCGGCCCTGCCTGCTACGGTCAGGGCGGAACGCAGCCCACCGTGACCGACGCCAACCTGATGCTGGGCTACCTCAACCCGGATTACTTCCTGGGCGGACGGATGACACTGGACATTGACGCGGCGACCTCAGCAATGACGGCTCTAGGTTCAGATATGGGCATGGAGCCTATCGAGGCGGCGTGGGGCATCTACAACGTCGTGACCGAGAGCATGGCCGCCGCCGCCCGAATCCACATCATCGGACGCAACAAGGACCCTCGAAACTATGCAATCGTCGCCTTCGGAGGCGCGGGACCAGCCCACGCCTGCGAGGTTGCCCGAATCCTGGGAGCAACTCGTGTAGTCGTTCCTCTGGGCGCTGGCGTGACCTCGGCCCTGGGATGTCTGGCTGCGCCGCTTTCTTTCGAGAGTGTGCGCTCCCTTCCTGGTCTGCTGGACACATCCGACTGGGAATCCGTCAACAATCTGTTCAGCGAAATGGAGTCGTGGGGCCGCGATATGCTGTCCAACTCCGGCATCCCAGCCGACCAGGTGACGCTGACCCGCACCGCAGACATGCGACTGGTGGGCCAGATTCACGAGATCAACGTGCCGATTCCAGACGATGCGCTGGCCAAGTCCAGCGTCGATGGCATCGAGTCCGACTTCCATCAGATTTACCAACAGCTTTACAGCCGCAGAAACCTGAGCATCCCCATCGAGGTGCAGAACTGGCGATTGCTGGTCTCTGGGCCTCAGCCAGTCCTGAATCTTCAGGAGCAGAGCGCCGACGAAAACGCCGACGTCGAGTCTGCCCTCAGCGGTTCTCGACCTGCGTACTTCCCCAATGCCGACGGGTTTGTCGATTGCCCGGTGTACGACCGCTACAAGCTGACCGCCGGAACACAGATCCCCGGTCCCGCCATCATTGAGGAGGAAGAGTCCACCACGATCATCCGCCCGGGCGACAGCGCATCAGTAGACCGCTGGCTGAACCTGTTGATACAGGTGGAGGTGTGAGCAGGGTACAATTGCAGTAGTCGGCAACATATAGTTTGGACATTTACACTCTTGATGAGGCGAATCCAATGGCAAATATCGAACAACTCAAAGAACAATACGAGGGTGAATGGCTGGCGATTGCCTACGATGATTATGGCACAGAGGGTCCACAAGAAGGTGAACTGATTATTCACTCACTAGATGAAATTGTAGTATGGAAAGCGATCAAAGGTGACCATAGAAAGATATACGTTATCTATGCTGGTCCATTGATTGATGAAGACACGGCCATAGCGCTGTGATGCGTCTGGACCCAAATACACATGCGATCTTCGTCCCTGTGGAGGTTTATCACGATGGTGAGTACCGCGCCATTCAGATGCTGGTGGACACAGGCGCCACATTCGTATCAGTGCCCCCGGACTTCGCGGAATCGTTGGGGCACGATCTGTCTCAGGCAACCCGTCACATCACACTGCAAACAGCCAATGGACTAAGGGACGCGCCGCTGATAACCGTTCAGCGGATAAGAGTGTTGGGTGTAGACGCTAACGACGTAGACGCAGTGTGTATGACTCTCCCAAGTGAGAACAAACTTAGAGGTTTGCTTGGGCTGTCATTCTTGAAACACTTCGACATGGACGTTCACTTTCGACGACGAGTGCTTAGAATCCGATAAGATCAGAAAGCAAAAAATGACCAACACAACACAATTCGACCCGGTATCGCTGGAAATCATGTGGAGCAGGATGCTCAATGTGGCCGAGGAGATGTGGTCCACTATCCTGAGGACTGCAGTTTCGACCATCATTGCGTCGGCCAACGACTTCGGATGCGAGGTGCTGGACGCCGAGGGACGCTCCCTCGCCCACGCCTACCGCTCCATGCCTGTGTTCAACATGACCATGCCCAACGTCACCAAAGAGATACTAAAAAAGTATCCCGTAGAGGAGATGCACGCCGGCGACGTTTATATGACCAACGACCCGTGGATGTGCGCGGGGCACCTGCCGGACATCGCTATCGTCGCTCCTGTGTTCCATCAGGGACGGTTCGTCGGGTTCGTGGGCAATATCGCCAACACGTCGGACATCGGAGGCTCGCTGGACTCCAAGCGCGTCACCGACTCTTATGAGGAGGGCATCTTCTTCCCGCTGTGCAAACTATATGACAAGGGTAAGCCCAACGAGTTGGCCTTCGACATGTTCCGATGGAACGTCCGAGGGCCGGACATGGTGCTGACGGACATTGAAGCCCAGGTCGCCGCCAACCAGGTAGGCGCGAGGCGGATCCAGGATTTTCTCGACGAGTACCAACTTGAGGACCTGGCCGCGCTGTCAGACGCCATCCGTGGACGCTCGGAGACGGCCATGCGTCGCGCCATCGCGGAGATTCCCGACGGCGCGTACACCAACGAGGTGTTCACCGACGGCATGGGCGATCCTCTGCGCATCGCGGTGCGAATCGAGATCAGCGGAGACGAACTCTCCGTAGATTTCGACGGCTCCGCGCCACAGATAGACCGAGGAGGTCTAAACTGCACATTGATTTACAGCAAGGGCCACACTTACTATCCGCTGGCCTGCTTATTGACTCCCGACGTGCCTGTGAACGAAGGCTGTTTCGAGCCGATCTCAGTGAGCGCGCCTGAGGGCACCATCATCAACGCCACTTTCCCCATTTCTGTCGGTTCACGGACTAACACGGGATGGTACATCCACGGCTGCATCTTCGGCGCGCTGGCCAAGGCGATACCGGACCGCATCCAGTCGGGCAACGGTCTTATGTCGTCCATCCGCACCTACGGCACCGAGGCCGATGGCCGTATATTCAACGCCCACCTGTTCGTCGGAGGAGGTCGAGGCGCGACCAGCCAGGGCGACGGCATGGGCCAGAACATGTTCCCCTCCAGCGCATCCAATGTGCCAGTGGAGGTATTCGAGCTAAACAGCCCCACGCTGATCGTCGCCAAGGAACTCATCACAGACTCGGCCGGCGCAGGCCGTCATCGGGGCGCGCCGGCACAGCGAGTGGTCGTCGGCAAACTGCCGTCACGCGAGGAACCCCTGAACATCTACTTCCATCCCAATCGACTGTCATTCGCTCCCCAGGGGATATTCGACGGCCAGGCGGGGACCAAGACCGAGGTCATCCACAACGGACACGTTCTCAGTGACGACCCGTCCAATATGACCAACGGCTACGTCACTCTGGAGAACTCCGATGACCGGCTGATCCTGGAATTCCCCAGCGGCGCGGGAGTCGGAGACCCGACGGAGCGCCCTTCAGAACTGGTCAATCGGGACGTGGGGAACGGTCTGGTGTCAGAGGAGAGCGCGAAGTCGGAGTACGGCAGGGAAGGCTGACAGTATCGTTTGCCATGCTGAGCGAGAGCGAAGCATCTGGTGTCAGCGCTACGGGCGGTGGCCCTCACGCGACCAGATTCTTCACCTCGGTTCAGAACGGCAAGGTGACTGACGGCTGATTCCTGAAACCTCGTCCGCTTGACACTCAATCAGGCCTCGCCATACCCTTAAAACATCCCAAATGAATAACAACACACCGGAGAATGCGAAAAATGACCATCAACGTTGACCCTGGCCTTCAGACGGTGCTGGACAATACCAACGTCATCGTGGCCTCAGAGGGCGGAAATCTGGAGTTGATTGACCTCAAGGCTGGCAAGCTGACCGTCAAGTACAACCCCGGTGTGAACGAGGAGTGCCCCGAGTGCGTCCCCGACCACGACCTGGTCAGGATGGTGATGCAAACCTCGGTCAGCAACTACGCGCCCTACATCCGCGAGGTCGAGGTTCTCTAGAGCGCACAGGTTTGCCATTCTGAAACCGCAGTCGAAGAGTCTCGTGTCAGTCATGAACAGATACTTCGCTCCGCTCAGTATGGCGGCGTCGCTTTAAGCGCCAGGTAGTGTTCGCGCCTGTCTCAATTCCTCCATCAGGCCGTCATACTCTGACCTGTCCACTGGAAGCGAGACTTTCTCACCGCGACAGCCTGACAGGGTGATGGCGGCGACCAGTTCCTGCGAGCGTGCGCCATCCTCTCCTGTGATGCCTGGCTCTCGGCCCTCCTGAATAGCGCGGGAGAAGTCGTCGATGGCTGGAGCGTGAGTTCCTCCAACCGGCTCGAACTCAAAGGTCTCGGCCTCGGAATCTGGAGCGATGAATTCTATCGTTATGTCGTTCTCCAGAAATTCCTGAACCGGGGTTTTGAGTCGGTGGAGCGTAATCTTCCAGTCGTCCATAATCAACGCTCCGTTCTCTCCGAAGATTTCGATGCGCTGTTGATTGGGGGCCTGCACAGTGTCGCAGTGGAGAGTCCCGAGAGCGCCATCCTCGTACTCCAGAATCGCGCTGGCGTAGTCCTCCACCTCTATCTTGTGCTTGAGAGAGCGCACCATCCCATAGACCGCCTGAGGCAAGCCAGCCAGCCATTGGAACATGTCGATAGCGTGGATACCCTGATTTATCAGCGCGCCGCCGCCTTCGTCCTGCCATGTGCCGCGCCAGTCCAAACGATCGTAATAGTCCTGAGTCCTGAACATGGCGCTGGTCATGGTCGCCCGGTAAATCTTGCCCACGGCTCCCTGATCTATGAGCTCTCGCATCCTGATGGCTTCGGGCCGGAAGCGGTTGTTGAACAGGACTCCCAATGTCACGCCTGAACGACGCGCCGCCTCGACCATGTCGTCTGCCTCGGAGGGAGTGACGGACATGGGCTTTTCGACCAGAACGTGCTTTCCGGCTTCAACGGCTTGAAGGGTGATGTCCCTGTGAGACGGATGAGGAGTGGCGATGACAATCGCGTCCACATCGGAATCGCTCAGAGCGTCGTCCAGTGTGGGATATGTCTTCACTCCAAGCTCAGACGCCTGCCGACGAAGCGGCTCCTGTCGTCGGGCGTTCACGCCCACCAAACGACAGCTAGAAAGCTGTGCTACGGCATCGATATGCGTTTTGCCGATAACGCCTGTGGAGCCGATGATCGCTAGACCGACCTGTTCCATATTTCACTCCGGAAATAGGTCATCAGGAGTGAGGTGGTCAGATTTCAGGGTTCTGTGAATCTCCCTTGATACCCGATAACCCGACACCTGATACCTCGACTACATCACGTCCAGGTACTTCAATCCCGACCCTGTGTTCAGCAGAAGGGTGTTATCGTCAGGAGACAGGTCTCCTGCGTCCAGCAGTTTTTTCAGCGCGACGGCTGTGGCCGCGCCCTCTGGGCAGATAAACATCCCCTCTGACGAGGCGACAAGGCTCATGTAATACTTGATCTCATCATCGGTGACCGTCAACGCTCCGCCGCCGCTCTCCCGGATAGCGTTGAGAATCAGGTAGTCGCCGATTGCTCCGGGAACCCTGATGCCTGCCGCCATCGTCTGTGCGTTCTCCCACGGCTCTGCGAACTCGGTTCCTTGCTCGAAGGCTCTTACTATCGGGGCGCATCCGTCGGACTGCACCGCGAACATCTTGGGGCGTTTCGGGCCTATCCAGCCCATCTCCTCCATCTCGGCAAAAGCCTTCCACATACCGACGATGCCGGTCCCGCCTCCTGTGGGATAGATGATGGCGTCGGGAAGCTCCCAACCCGACTGCTCGGCGATCTCGTATCCCATCGTCTTCTTGCCCTCGACGCGGTACGGTTCCTGAAGGGTCGAGACGTCGAACAGCCCTTCCTCAGCGGCCCGCTGTCGAGACAAAATGCCCGCATCGCTGATGAGACCGTCGATCAGTGTCAGGTTTCCTCCGGAGATCGAGACCTCTATCTGGTTGGCTTCCGGGGCGTCCCTGGGCATGAACACGTAGGCTTCAAGCCCGCCCTTGGCAGCGTAGGCGGCCATTGCGCCGGCGGCGTTGCCTGCGGAGGGCATGGTCAGTTTGGTGATTCCCAACTCCTTGGCCTTGGACACCGCCGCGGACAACCCGCGAGCCTTGAAGGACGCTGTTGGGTTGATCCCTTCGTCCTTGATATACACCGCGTTGGCGCCGATCTCTCGGCCAAGCCGTTCGGCTTTGAAGATGGGAGTGAAGCCTTCGCCCAGGGTTATGACGTTGGCTTCGTCGAGTATGGGCATGACCTCGAAGTACCGCCACATATTGGCGGGACGTTCTTTCAGATCGTCGGGGTTCAGGGCGTCTCTGGCCCCAGCGAGGTCGTAACGAGGATACAGCACCTTGCCGCACTCGGCGCACAGCCTGATGACTTCATCAGATGGGTAGGTTACGTGGCAGTAGGTGCATTCCAGATGTGTGAGATAGCTCTTCATGATTCCTCCTGAGATGGCGAAGTCATGTTAGCACATTGGCGCGCAGGAATTGGGAACGAATTTGTTCTTTCAGGCAGGCCAATGATCTTGCACCCGATACGCTTCATCATCGCCTGACCAGGGGGGGATGGTCGTGATTATGAAGCACAGGTTTTCATCGCCCGTATTGCGAAACTGAAAGTGGGTTCCGACCTCTATCGACAGGCTCAATCCAGGCTCTGCGTCCACCACGATCTCGTCGTCGTCATTCTCCCTCCACACCTCGCCTACTCCAGAGATAAAATACCACACCTCGTCCGCCGTCCGATGGGCCACGGCCAGCGACGTTTTTCCGGGCGGCAGTGTGCAGTGGACCATGCTGCCCTTCTCGGTCGCGACCAACTCTCGGATTTCCGAGCCGTCGGGCGCGGTGACGAGATTAGCGTCGGTCAGTCGGGTTGTTTGCATCTTAGTTCCTCGAAAAAGGGGGGGCAGGTTTCAGGATTTCAGGTTATCAGGGATTGTCATAGGCAGCCGGGGAAATCAACTCACGACAAAATGAATCATACGTGTTTATGATCCGACCTTCCAATGGACGTCCCATCTCTCAATCCCTGAAAATGACCACCTGGAACCTACGGATACTTCTCCAGCCACCAGTTGGCGATGTCCTTCCGCCGAGCGAACCACACTCCAGGCAGGCTTCGAGCGTAGTCCAGGAACTGTTTCAAGGCGACGGCGCGAGCCGGACGACCAGCGATCCGACAATGAAGTCCCACTGACATCATCTTCGGAGTTGATGCGCCCTCGGAATGCAGCAGCTCCAGCGTGTTGCGCGCTGTGTCATAAAAATCTCTCGGGTTCACCATGCCGCCGCGCCAGAATTTGGTGTCGTTGACCTCCAGCGAGTACGGAACCACCAGCCACTTCTTCCCATTGACTTGAGTGTAGTATGGCAGGTCGTCGGCGTAGGAATTGGAGTCATACGTAAAGCCGCCCTCCTCAACCACAAGCTCCCGTGTGTTGAGGCTGGGGCCGTAGCGGGTGTACCAGCCGACGGGACGCTCTCCCGTGGTGCGGGTGATAGACTCGATGGCCTTTCGGATGGCCTCGCGCTCGGTGTCGCGGTCCATCTTGTAATACTCTTCCCAACGGTAGCCGTGGCCGAACACCTCGTGGCCTCGACGGACGATCTCCGGGCCGACCTGCGGGTTGCGCTCCAGGGCCAGGGCGCAACAGAAGAAGGTGGCAGGCACTTCATATTGTCCCAGAATATCCATTATCCGCCAGACGCCCACGCGACTGCCGTACTCGAAGAAGGACTCGTTGGCCAGGTCTCGTTCGTCCAGACCCAGGGGTGACGGCACCTCGTTGTTGGTCTCGCGGTGAGAGTCGCCGTCCAGAAGGGAGTACTCCGAGCCTTCCTCGTAGTTCACCACCACCGAGATGGCGACCCTCGCGCCGTCGGGCCATTCGATCTTCGGAGGATTGGGGCCGTATCCGATAAAATCACGCTCGTTCAATTTTGGTGCGCTCCTAACCTGATTTCCTTGCGGTGATGACCATAAGTTCATCTGTGCCTTTGTCCTCGCCCATCGAGGGGCTGACGGTCATTTCTTCAAATCCGGCATCGGACAGAATCTGCCGGTATCCATCCTCGTCGTAGGCGTTGATGGTCTGGCCGTAGCGAGAGACCTCGCCTGTATTGGCGTGGATAATATAGTATCTCTGCATCGTTGCGCGTGCGGCATCGTCCCAAAAGCACTCCCTCAACGTCACATGCGGGTCTTTGGAGAACAAACCATATGGTGAGGAGTTCCATGTTGGAGACTCCAGGCCCATCTCCTTGACTGCTGTGAAGGTGTGCGGCTCCAACAGCAAAACGCCACCAGGGTCCAACGAGTTATTGACCTTGCTTAGTATGTTTGCGATCTCTTCGCGCCGGAACACGTTGAACTCTCCGAACAACAGCATCGCCAGTTGATGTCCCGAGCCGTAACTGGCAGTGCGGATATCCTGGTGGATATACTCGCAGGGCAGGTCTCGGGCCGCCGCTCGCTCGCGGGCATGCTGGATGGACGCCGGGGAGAAGTCGATTCCGAGACACCGATGTCCTAGACTCGCCAATCGGGTGGTGTATAGACCAGGACCGCAGCCAAGATCAAGAATGTCCGACGGTTTGCCATCCAGCACCGTTTCATTAATCCAGGACACCTGCAAGTCAATGCGCTCGGAGCGTCGGCTTGCGGCGTCATGATCCTGGGTCAGATGCTCGTCAAGCATACGACGGCTGAACTCCGGCTCATGCCACGGGATTTTCTCGTCCTCAGACCAGGGCGTAGGGTTCTGGTTTCGTTGAATGATATTCAGCAGGTCCATGTATCCTCCTTGGACAACGCTATTATAATCGTTACGAGGCGGCTGTCGGCTATCTGTATTCTGGGCGAATTCGGGAGTGAAATATTGGAGTATAGAAATCTGGGAGGCATACAGGTCCCGATCATAGGCATGGGGACCTTTCGCAGTTTTGATGTGTCGTTGGATTCAGAGATCGAATCCAGGCGCGAAATCATCGCGAACTGTATCGAGTCCGGCGTCACCTTCATCGACTCGTCGCCAATGTATGGTCATGCTGAACGAATTATCGGCCTGACAACCGAGGGCAGGCAAGAAACATTCCAATTGGCGACAAAGGTGTGGACTCGCGGCAGGCGGCAGGGCGAGGAGCAGATCGAACAGTCTTTCCAGCTTATGAAGGCCGACCACATCGACGTGTTCCAGATTCACAATCTGCTGGACTGGCAGACTCATCTCGACACCCTGGAGAGACTGAAGGACGAAGGGCGCATCAGCGTTATAGGCATCACTCACTACACGACCAGCGCGTACCCCGAGATGATGCGAATTATGCGTTCGGGCCGGATTGGCGCTGTTCAGGTCCCATACAACGTCGGCGATCTGGCCTGCGCCAACGAATTGCTGCCTCTGGCTGAAGAGTTGGGAATCGGCGTGATCGTTATGGAGCCGCTGGGCCAGGGTCGCTTCCTCGGGCGTCTGCGCAGACAACCGAACATGGAGTCTTTGGCAGAGTTCGGAATCGACACGTGGGCGCAGGCGTTGCTGGCATGGGTGGTGTCGGACCGTCGAGTGAGTGTCGCGATTCCTGCGACCTCGCGCCCGGAGCGAATCATCGAAAACGCGAAGGCGGGGGACGCAGGTCATCTGACTCAGGACATTCGGGACTACATTCGAGAGGAGACGATGAGGTGCCTGTGAGCCTGATCGGCTCTAACGCTCGTCGTCGATGTCGTCGCCCTCTTCCTCTTCTCCAAGCCTCTCCCCCATCTCTGTGAGGAATTGCTCGACGTCAGGAGCGAACTGTGACTGAGTGTCGTCGTCCTCGGCCTGTTCCTCTGCATCGGGTTCGGTGGAACTGGCCAGCACCCGATCGTAATATGCTTCCAGTTGACTGATCAAGCCGCTGACCTCGGAGTTGTCGGTGACCGCCTTGTTGATGTCGCGGTACTGCTGCTCTCCTCTGGAGGTGTCAGCGAGAGACTGCGGAAGGTCGTACATGGCGCACAGAATCTGCATGATTCGCGCGGCGCCCATGTGGTCCTCATCGAGTTGGACGTACTGAGGCAGGTGGGCCATAAGGCTTGTGGTTTCCACCTCTTTTTCGATCATGCGCTCGGTGACCAGGTTCACGATGCTGGTCGGTCCCTGGTATGTGCTGCGCCTGTGAGACACTAGGCCCTTGGCCTTGGCCGCCTGTTCGTCAGTGAGGCTACCGGTGACCATCAGAGGGCGGGTGTGGGGCACTGAATCGTACATTCCCCCGATTCGGCAGTATTCAGTAACGTCGAAGTGGGTCAGCAGTTCGGCAATGGAGTCGCAGTAAGTCTCGCCCAATGCGTGAGGCTCACGAATGTGCAGGAAGAGGTAGTCTCTGTCTGTGGTGTCATCGTGGGCGTGGTGGACGATACTGTTGGGTGTGGTGAACACCCGTTGGCCGTTGACCATGCGCATGCGTGGCCTGTACCTGGTGAAGTCGAAGAAGTTTCCTGGAGTCACCAGCCTTCCCAGTTCCTTGGCCTGCATGTGACGTTCCAGCTTGGTCAACGTCAAAGTTCCGACTCTGCCGACGTCAATCCAGGGGCGGAGCATCGCAATCGCGACGGTGTTCCGCATCTCAGGGGCATCGTCCTTGACTTCGAATTCGCCTATCTTCATTGCACTATCGTGCCATCTAAAACAAGAATGTGCAACCCCTATTAGTATGTCAGGCACGATTTCATGTTGACTCGGCGCCCCTGCGGATATACGATTCCTCTGGCACAACAGCGGGTTTGAAATGCTCCCGCGCCAATGACAGCATTTAGGCATATGACACAAGAGGAGACCAGATGCGTAAGCATGCGCTTGATGGCGTCAGAGTGGTGGATTTTTCATGGATAGTCGCCGGGCCGACCACCACTCGGATGCTGGCCGATTTTGGGGCCGAAGTCATCCGAATTGAATACGACCAGACCCTGGATTACATTCGTAATATTCCGTCAAAAGGGGTTGAATTCAGCCCCAACGCCAGCGGGTTCTTCAACGATCTAAACCGCAACAAGCTGAGCGTCACACTCAACGTGATGCACCCGGATGGCATGGAGCTTATGCACGACCTGATCTCGGTGTCCGACATCGTGGTCGAGAATTTCAGTTCCGGTGTTCTCAAGCGCTGGGGGCTGGACTATGAGGGCCAACGAAAGATTCGCCCTGACATAATCTACCTTAGCCTGTCGGGATTTGGTCACAGCGGGCCTGACAAGCACTTCACCACCTGGGGGCCAACGGCTCAGGCGCTATCCGGACTCACCTATATGTCCGGCCTGCCGGACGAGGACCCCGCAGGGTGGGGCTATTCTTACATGGACCACACCGCCGGTTACTACGGCGCGATGGCCTGTATGATGGCCCTCCACAACCGCAACCGAACGGGTGAAGGTCAATGGGTTGACCTTTCTCAGGTCGAATCCGGCATTCCGCTGACCGGGACCGCCATTCTGGACAAGACGGTCAATGGCAGGCAGTATCGACGGTCCGGCAACCCGCCAGGCAATCGGTCTCCCGACCCCGCCGTCGCCCCTCACAACACCTACCGATGCAAAGGAGAGGACCGCTGGTGCGTTATCTCCATTTTCGATGACGAACAGTGGACCGCCTTCGTCGGCGCGATAGGATCGCCCGATTGGGCCACCGAAGCAAGATTCGCTTCCAATGAGGGCCGAGTCCAGCATCAGGACGAGTTGGACACCCTGATCGAGACCTGGACAACTCAATACACGCCCCACGAAGCTATGGATACCCTCCAGGCGGCAGGAATCGCGGCGGGCGCGGTCCAGACCCCGCAGGAGAAGGTTGACGAAGACCCGCAGCTTCGACACAGAGACTTCATCCGTGAGATCGAACACGCCGAACTGGGCATGTCGAGGTTTGAAGGCCAGCCGATGAATCTGTCCAAGTCCCCCTGGGAATTAAGGATGCCCTCGCCGCTCCTGGGAGAACACGCCGACTACATATATTCTCAGCTTCTGGGAACTCCCGACGAGGAGATAGCTCGGATGGCCGAAGAGATGGTGTTCTGATTTTGTGTCACACCCGGAAGTTGTTGACAACAACCTCTTGAAGGCGGCGCCGTGACACCCCCCTCAGGCAAACTTACATTGCAAAACGCGGCTAGCGAACTGAACTGCTCTCTTGAGCAAGTACGACGATACGTGCGCGAAGGGAAGCTGCCTGTGGAAAAGCTCGGCGTGCAGTGGTTCGTCGAAAGGCGCAATCTCAAAGCGTTCAAAGGTGGCGTTGACAACCCTCCGGGTGAAGATATCCTGACCAGATCTAGAAAATGGAGAGAAGAAATCAAGAACAATGGTAGAGCCGTCAATGTGATCGAACTTCTGGATTAGGTCCGCGAGGGCAGTCTTGATCATTATTCTATGAAACCAACATATCACAACGATCTGAGACGTCTTCCGCCCTCACAATGTCGAAGCCGCTAAAGGTCATCAGGAGTTTGCAACTTGACAAAGGTCAACTATCAAGGCAGAGAGTTCGAAGGGATAGACGTATCATTCAAGGTGAACCGCGAAGAGTGGAATGACTACCAACTGGCCGACGGCACCGAGCTTCGCATGCGGCTTATCGTAACTGATATCGTTATGATTCCCGGAGAATGGGACAACGACGGCAACCCGGTTTACGTTGCCAAATCCCAGAACATCATGGTGGCGAAATGCCCCGACCATCTCAAACGGCCAGCTATCTGATTCTATTGTATTGATCAGCGCGTTGTGATCTCACGCGCTTCGCTATTCAGATTATCAACACTCAAACAGAAGAGGAATCACGAATGAACCAAGACCAAGGCGCCCTGTCAGATATCACCATCCTGGACCTGTGCGATGAGAAAGGCCAGTTGATGGGCAAGCTGATGGGCGATATGGGGGCGCGAGTCATAAAGATCGAGCCGCCAGCCGGAGCCAGAGCGCGCAGTATCGGCCCCTTTCTCAAAGACGAAGAAGACCCCGACTATAGCCTGTACTTCTGGACCAACAACGCCTCGAAAGAGGGCATCACGCTCAATCTGGAGTCTGAAGACGGTCAGCGCATTTTCAAGCAACTGGCCAAAAGCGCAGACGTAACGCTGGAGAGCTTCGATCCCGGCTACCTGACGTCTCTCGGATTGGACTACGCCAGTCTCAGCGCTGACAATCCTGCGCTGATTGTGACCTCGCTCACCGGATTCGGGCAGGACGGCCCGTACCGAGACTACAAGACCTCGGACCTCGTGGCCCTGGCGATGGGCGGCGTGATGCACAGCTGCGGCTACGACGATTTGCCCGGCTCGCCACCTATCCGTCCCAGCGGAGGCCACGGATACATGATCGGCGCTCATTACGCGACGATGGGCACGCTCATGGCCCTGAACTGGCGGGACATGACCGGCGAAGGCCAGTACGTTGATGCCTCCATTCACGAGGCATGCTCCTGCACCACCGAAGCCGCCATGCCCCAATATATGTACAACGGCGATGTGGTCCATCGACAAACTGGACGCCACCACGGAGTCGATCCTACCCCCAGGACCCTTTGCCCCACCAGCGATGGCAAATACGTCAACGTGTTCGCCGTGTTCACCAGCCTGAACGCCTGGCGCACTCTGGTTGGCTGGATGGATTCGGACGGCATGGCCGAGGACCTGACCGATGAGAAGTACCTGGATATGGCCGCCATGCGCACCCGCAGCGGCCCCGAGGTGAATCACGCTTACGACGTTCTGCGCCGGTTCATCTCCTCTCATCCCGCAGATTACATCTACCGAGGCTCCCAAGAGCGCAAGTTCCCCTGGGGCATCGTTCGTTCGCCCGACGAAACGCTGGACGACGCTCATTTGTGGGAGCGGAAGTTCTTCGTGGAGGTCGAACATCCCGAGTTAGAGCAGAGCTTTGTCTATCCCGGCCGGCCCTATGTGTTCAACAAGACGCCCTGGCAAACCCGGCGCGCGCCTCTGTTGGGCGAGCACAACCAGAAGGTTTACGGTGAGGACCTGGGCATCAGCGCCGCTGAAATTGAAACTCTTGAGGAATCTGGCGTCATCTAAGCGCCTGCCTCAAATCCACGCGAAATCCGTGCCGGCCTGTCGCTGATGTGATTGCCGGATGTCGCGCCCAATCCAGAATGAACAAAAAAACCTGCTCTGGAATGCCAGTGAATCAAAAAGGACAAGAATTTACTTGTCAGGCTCCAGAGCAGGATCAGTGAAGGCCTGTGCTTCGGCAATTCTCAAATCGGTTAGGCGTCGCAGAGTCGGTTTCCCAGACATGTGCGTCGCGGGCTCCGACCGAGAGACTGAATATTGGTCGAAGTCAAACAAGCCTTCACTAAGCACGGTACCAGCAACTCCTTCCGATGTCCCTAGACATTCCTCTAGTACTACCTAGAGGTTATCCGGTTTCCCCGCGAGTTTTTCATACTCAACTCCAGTGAACACCGTAGGGCGTTTCATGCCTCGCCAGTCCTAAGATATGAGCATCAGCGTTTGCTGAAATTTGAGCCACGAGGTGTGAGCTATGGTGTTGAAACTGGAAGATATTCGAGCTTTGGAGGCTGTCCCGGCCGCGATCAGCGGAGACTCCAGCCAATCTATGGAAGACTTCCTCCGTTCCCTGTCTCTTGACAGCGACGAGGAGAGCGCGATTCGGGAGTGGATGGACAAGCTCCCTAGCCTCAATCAGGACCCTGCCAGTCTCCCTGATCGGCCCCCTAAGGTTAAGGGCTTCCAATGGTGGGCCTAGCCTCGCCGTGACGACTGAAGCCAGAGAACTGTTGCTGCCGTCGCGAACGGCCGTTGCCATTGGAGACGAAATCTTGGACACCGTTCGCGGATTGCGTTTGATCGAATCCACGAAACGCTCTGTCCTCGAAGCGTTGAGCGGTTCCTCGCGTGTCCTCCCCGACGGCAAACCCACTGCGTGCTCGGCGATAACATATTTGGCTTTCGAGTCTGCTGGAGGCCAAAACCCGCAGCAGGTTGTGCCTAATGTGGCGGCCATGGAGATGCTCATGGCCGCCTACGACGTCATTGACGACATCCAGGATGACGAGGAGCCTCTCCCTGAGGACAGACACGCTTTCGGCGAACTGTTTGAAACAGTGTCTATCCTCCTGCTGGCGGCCCACTCGGAGATCGTCAAAGCGTCGGAGTTTGGCGTTCCAATGGACAGAGTGATTACTTGTTTGAAGTTATTCGATCAAATGGGAATCCAGTCCTGGAGGGGGCAAACCCTGGATATGCGGCTAGAAACTCAGCATGGGGTATCTATCAAGGAAAGCCTTCAGGCTTCTCAACTGAAATCCGCGTCCCTAGTCAGATGCGCCGCTCAGATGGGCGCCGCCCTGGTCACTGACCACCCTGAACAGATCGACCTCTACGGGGAGTATGGTTGGCATGTCGGTATCGTCGCTCAGCTGATGAATGACGCAGCAGGGGTATGGCCAGGAGGCGCAAACAAGTCAGACCTTCGGTTGCGCAAAAAGACCCTGCCCATCGCATACGCGCTAAATCTGCCGCCAGATACGAGCGAACACATCCGCACCGTGCAGGACTTCTATGACGCTGACGAAACATCAACTTCACGAGAGACCGATGTAAAGCAGGCTCTTTGGAGTTGCGGGGCAATCCACTACACTTGGATGATAGCCGCTCAGGAAAAAGTCAAAGCGAAACGAATTGGTCATACTCTTGCTGGAGAGAGTTTCAGTAGTTGGCCTCTGGCAAGATTGCTT
>JASLRP010000586.1 GCA_030743915.1 SAR202 cluster bacterium
TCACTCCGTTCAGCATGGCGGCGAAGGTTGCCTTTTGGATAATTTACCGGACCACAATCGTCAAGGAGAGTCGTCGAGAATGCGAGTGTTGGATCAAGGAGATGCCGAGTTTTTCCCTGTGGACCTGGACGGCTTTCGCGAATATGTGCGAGAGAATAAGAGTCGGGTCATGGAGTCTAAGCTCATGTCCGAGAAGGAGGCTGTCTCTCGCTACGTGGACGACGGCGATTACCTGGTTTACGACTGCGAATACATCCACCGGGGGCCATCATCGTTGGAGCGAGAGGTAATTCGCCAGAGAAAAAAGGATCTGTGGATCGGTGGCAAGTTCACCTACGTGGACATCGGCCTGTTGCTGGCCGCAGGCTGCATCAGCAAAGTGGATGTGGGCTTCTTCGGCTCCGGCCCCGGCATTACCAAAGCGGTGCTGGATGGCAAACTCCAGATGGAAGAGTACAGCAACGTGGTTATGACCATGAGGCTGCACGCCGGAGCGATGGGCATCCCGTTCATCCCCATTCGCTCTTTTGGAGGCACGACGGGCTTCGAAAATTCAGGGGCCAAGCTGGTGGAGGACCCGTACACCGGACTGCCTACGCTCATAGCCCCGGCGCTGAATCCCGATGTGGCCCTGATCCACGTTCAGCAGGCAGACATCTATGGCAACGCTCGGGTTTTCGGCACCGGAATTGCCCATCGAGATTGCGCGCTGGCATCCCGCAAGGTGGTAATATCGGCAGAGGAGATCATCGACACCGAGGAGATTCGGCGAGACCCTGGTCTCACGTCCATTCCCTTCTACGCGGTGGACGCCGTGGTAGAGGCGCCCTTCGGAGCCTACCCCGGCGAGTGCCAGGGCCGATACTCTGTGGACGACCAGCATCTGCAAGAGGTCTTCGGAGCGGTCAGAGGCGCAGGTGACATAGACGCCTACCTGGAAAAGTACATTTACTCTGTGGCCGACGACAGAGAAATGCTAGAGAAACGAGTAGGGGCCGAAAGACTGTCAGAACTGAGGGAAAGGGCAGTCATCAAAGACGGGTATCAGCCTTGAGGCCGGTCCTTCGGCAAATCTATCATCCGATAATCGAAAGGTGAGCCTGTATTGATATTGTCGGTCGGGAGCGCCAAACCTGGCACAGACCAAGATCGACACTCTCCAGGCTACGCCATTCTGAGAGGGGCCTCGAAGAATCTGATCGAAGAAAGACAGGCGTTGTTCCGCAAGCGACCAGATGCTTCGCCTCGACTCAGCATGGCGATAACCGACCAATCCGATACAGTCTCTCGAAAGGTCACACGACTCAGAGGTATATTTTGACAAGCGAACAAGCAGTTAATAATCGAGTATCTGTCTCTCCATCGCGCATGAAGCTGACCGGCGATGGGAGCGAGGGCGTGTTTTTGGGCACCCGATGCAAAGAGTGCGAACTGCACATTCTGGGCGACTCGATGTTCTGTCCTCGATGCACCTCGGCAGAGCATGAACCTGTGGAGCTAAGCTCCAGTGGCAAGCTGTACAGCTACACGGTCATACACGTTCCGCCGCCCGGTTGGAAAGGTCAGGTGCCCTTTGTGCTGGGCGCAGTGAAGCTGCCAGAAGGGCCGCATGTAACGTCCGAGGTGATCAACGCAGATCCCCAGACCATCGAGATCGACTCACCCATGACGATGGTCCTGCAACCCGGTGACACCGATGAGGATGGCCGGGAAATCATGGTTTACAAGTGGGAAGCCGCCAAGGCGTAAACTGCCCCAGATCACCACGCCATTCTGAGACCGCAGTCGAAGAATCTGGACCTGGGATGCAGCCGTCAAATTACTACGACCAGATACTTCGCTCCGCCCAGCATGGCATCAGTGGTCATGATACGAGTGATTAGTCACATACCGAAGAAGGTGAAATAATGTTGAAGCAACCGAACCGTGAAGTTGTCGTGGCCGGAGTTGGCCTGCACCCGTTCGGGCGGTTTCCCGAAAAGTCGGTCCAGGACCTGGCTCGCGGCGCCGTGTTAGAAGCCCTGGAGGACGCAGGCGTGAGCTTCAAGGCGATCCAGGCGGCCTACTTTGGGCAGGTGTACTACGAGGGGATGTCGATGGGCGAGTCAGTGCTTCGCGCCCTCGGTTTGACGTCCATTCCCATCATGAACGTGGACAACGCCTGTTCGTCCGGCTCCAGCGCTTTCTGGCAGGCTTACTGGTGCGTGGGCATGGGCCTGTTCGACGTGGCGCTGGCCATAGGCGCAGAGCGGGTCCCCAGAGGTCCGGTGGCGGTGACCGGCAGTTCCAGTCCTGAACGTCTCATAGGCTCCGACCATATGATGGCCTCCTACGCCCTCAGCATGCGTCGGTACATGCACGACTACGATGCTCCCGCGGCGGCCATCGCTCAGGTGGCGGTCAAGGCCAAGCAGAATGCGGCCCTCAATCCCTACGCTCAGTTCCAACAGCCCGCATCTCTGGAGGAGGTAATGACCTCCCGCATGATCGCCGACCCTCTGACCCTGTTCCAGTGCTGTCCCACCAGCGAAGGGGCCTCTGCGGCAGTGCTCATCGGCGGAGACGTGCTTGAGCACTACGCCACACGTCCCGAGGGCGCTGTGAAGATACGAGGCGCCGTCCTGCGCACCACCGGATATCAGGCCGACGGGGACAGCGAGGCAGATTCCGCCCCGGTGACGACCATCGCCGCCCGACAGGCCTACGAGATGGCCGGAATGGGTCCCGAGGATATGGACGTCATACAGGTCCACGACGCCGCCACCATCGGTGAGATAACGCAACTAGAAGGGTTGGAGATCGTGCCCCAGGGCTCCGCATGGCAGGCCCAGTGGGA
Organism: SAR202 cluster bacterium; assembly: GCA_030743915.1. Lineage (GTDB taxonomy): Bacteria > Chloroflexota > Dehalococcoidia > Lucifugimonadales > UBA1123 > UBA1123. The sequence goes on from JASLRP010000586.1 coordinate 2,837, forward strand.
AGGCAGGACCGCCATTAACGGCGACATCCCCGTCAACACCGACGGCGGACTCCAGGCTATGGGCCATCCCTTCGGCGCGACCGGCATCCGCCAGATTCACGAGCTTGTGACCCAATTGCGTGGCAACGCTGGCGCCCGGCAGGTCAAGGATGCCAGGGTCGGCATCGCCCAAAACGCCGGCGCAGGAGGCGTGTGCACAGTCCACATCCTGGGCACGTAGGATAACTCTTGCCCTGTCTCAAACAGACCGTATTTCGATAAGGGAGGCCCAAGGTGTCGCTGACTGTCAACGTAACCTATCCCGCCGACGGGGTCGGCCTGATCGCATTCAGCGACCCGCCCAAGAACTTCGGCACACCGGAATTGGGATCGAGGATTCTGGAGGCAAAACAACAGGTCGCAGAGGCAGGCTGCCGAGTATTCGTGCTGGCCTCAGACACCCCTGGCTACTTCATCGCGCACTGGTCATTGCAGTCCATCATCGACCGATTCAGCTCCCCCGACGCGCCCACTCAGACCTCTCCGCGTCCTGTCAGCGTGCACGAGGAAATCGGCGCTGGCCCCATGATATCTATTGCAGCGAACAACGGGCAGGCATGGGGCGGCGGGTCGGAACTGTCTTGGGGTTGTGACCTTCGCATCGCGGCAGAGTCCGCAACGTACGGACAACCCGAAGGCGCCCTGGGCATTATCCCCGGCGCCGGCGGGACCACTCGTCTTGCCAGGCTGATCGGCCCAACGAAGTGCATGGAGATGATCTTGGACGGCAGGCCCATCACCGCTCGTGAGGCGCTTGGGTTGGGAGCCATCAACAAGGTTGTTCCAAACGACCGACTGCGCGATGAAGCAATCGCATGGGCGGCCCTTATAGCCCACTGGCCGGCCTGGGCGCTGGACGCCTGCAAGCGCAGTCTGGTCGAAGGCCTGGACCTTCCACTGGCGGATGCCCTGCAAAACGAGCGTCGGATATTCGGAGAGACAGCCCGACGCGAGGACGCTCTCGACGTAATGCGCACAGCCCAGGCCAAGTACAACGACGGCGCCGATTCTTTCGAGGCGATCGGCATTCCTCGGTCCTGACATCTTGATGAAGAGCGGCACTCCAACACAATCGTTGTGATCATGCTGCACAAGACAGAATCTACTATACGGCGCACGCTGATCTCTCGCATCCGCGCGCTATCCCTCTGCTGTTAACGCCCGGCGTTCACTGGCACGTGATTGCCCGGCCCGCTTTCGACAACTAATCAGACCTACAGCCGTCAATACCAAGCATACCGGAATTCGTCAAGAACACCGTCGTCAGATTTCACGTCCCTGGGATTTATGAGCGAAAGGAGTTCAGCGATGCGAGAGTTTGACCATATCGGTTTTTTCAACAGTGAACCACGGGAAGATGAGTTCTGGGTTGAGTCGCTCCAGGCTTGGGTAACCAATGCTCGCATTCATCCCTGGCGTCTTGAGTACATACGGTTCAAGGAAAAGCGAGACCCTGATCGATCCGATATCGGTCGATGGAAGGTCTGGAACATGCCTCACGTTGCCTATCGCGTGGACGATCTTGAGGAAGCTATCTCAGGCGAAGAAGTCGTTTTGGGGCCTATTGAACCGGCGGACTGGGGCCGCGCCGCATTCATCCACAAGGATGGCGCAATTCTTGAATATCTCGAGTACTCGAGCCTTGACACATGGTTTGGGCAGGCGACTCCCTGGAGGTCCACGAGTGATCGCGACAAGTAGATAACCGCAACCTGGATCATGATCAGGTCCCAACGAATTTCAAGGCTGACAAGTAGTGAATGGGGAGCGGAAAATGTCTCAGATAAATGTACTGTTCCGGGTGAAGGTCAAAGCTGACCGAGAAGATGAATTCTACAAACTGGCAATCGAAATGGCGAGATCGACCATAGCTGAAGATGAGGGCTGCATAACCTTCACCTATCATCAACACGCCAAGGACCCTGGCGACTTTTTTCTGTATGAACAGTGGCGTGATCGGGAGGCGTTACAGGCCCATCTTGATCGGCTGACAGAGGTTTATGGGCCGCCGGAGGAAGGGAATTTCCTCCCAGCCTCACTGACGGATTTCTGGGACGACGTGCAGGCCGAAATGTTCAATGTCGTGGAGTAAGGGACGTGTGACCGAGAAATGCCTGGGATGTGCTGCCTCGTCCGCATCAGCTAACTTGTGGCAGTCATCAGCCCACACACGGGGGCATTAGTGACGAAAGGACCAGATCATGACGCAGGTTATCTATTCGATGCAGTTCACAGGACAGATCATGCCCGTTGAAGGCACGAACAATCAACGCAACGTGAAGGCCGTTGCGCACAGTAGTCGTATCGATTCCCTGGCTGGTCCTGGTGGCATCAAAGGCAGCGTGCAGCCAGTCGAGGGTGAAGACTCGACCATGGAGTCTGTGGTCATTCTGACAGGCAATGGCAGGTTCCAGGAGCACGGCAGTATCGCGTTCGGAGACAGCGGAAATACTCTGAGATTTACCACCATCGGCGAAGGCCATATCAGCTCAAGCCCTGAGCCAAGTGTGAATCACGGCTCTGTGATCTGGCGAGTGGAGGGAGGCGAAGGACAATTCGAAGGCGCCGCCGGACTGATCACGTCAAATTTCACAATCAGCACGACGGGCGATGTTACCGACCATCAATTCGGCGTAATCTACACTGGCTGACCACCCAGGCGGCAATCTTCCAGATCACCAATCGCCGCGCATCAACAAGCGCCCTCGCATATTACCGATTATCGACGAACACCCGTTCCTTTGCCAGGAACGTGACCGATCTGCTGAAGTCGATGAACTTGGACTCGTCCTCGACGGCCAATTGTCCGCCACGAATCGTCTCAGGCGTTGCCGACGCCGGGGAACGGGTTGCGCGGTCGAACCATAGCTCAGCGTGGCCGGTGTACGGTTCTGCGACCGTGCCTCGCGCCTCGCGCATTGCGTCCTCAAGCTCATCCTCAAATCGGTGGACCTGGATATATCGCTTGATGTTCCCCGCGGCGCCATTGCCTCTAATCACCGGCCCGTGGGCGGTGCGCCAGTAGAGTTGGGCCTCATCCAGCGACAGGCTCGGAAGGTGCCGGAGCGGATAGTGGAGTTTCACGAGGGAACTCAACTCGGTGGCGACCAGATTTTCGGGCGATGGGTTTATCTGCGGATATTCATAGGCTAACCACAGCGGCGAGTTGGGGAGATCGATGAACTTCGCTTCATCCTCCAACGCTTCCTGGAGAGCCGCCTGCCCTTTGGTGGTATCCAACCCAGAGACCAAATCATCACGGCTGTTCCACCACAATTCAGCGACGCCGTCGTACGGCTCTTCCATAGCGCCGCGTGGCCCATCAGTCTGTCGGGTCGCATCCTCCAGAGTGTGGACCTGGACGTAGCGCAACAGGTTCATGCTGTGCGCATGGCTTGCCACCAGCGGCCCGTGGTTCTCCCGCCAGTACTTCTGAAACTCTGCCCTGGACATTTCAGGTTTTCTGCGCAGAACATAGGTAAGACGAATCATCCGCCATCTCCTTCGGGGAGCGTATCCGGCTCCCGGCATCTTGTGCAAACACTCAGAATATGAACAATGCCCCGTCTTGCCGCCAGTTTACTACATCACTCACAATTCCGGATGGACGTGATAATGATCGTCTCCGGGTGGGCGATTCCAGACCTCGATCAACATGCCCAGGCACGACCTTGGATGCAGCCAACCAACCACGAGCGTGTCCCCTCCTCTGGGAGGAATGGCGCCGATCTGCTGAAGTCCGGCCCCTGTCGCCTGATCCATGAAGCTATGAACGTCAGGCGTGTAGGGACAGGTGTGATGGTAGATCGATCCCAGCGGCGCCTTCCGGGCCACCATCTTCGCGGTGCCGCTGTCTTCAGAAGTGGGAATGCTGACCTCAATGACTGTCCCGCCCAGCGGAAATTCCACCAGATGCACAGGATCGTTGGCTGCCCTGCCGGCTTCATCAGTCCGTGGCTCCAGTTCGCTCTACTTGGACTTATCCTCGGTCAGGCCAAAAATTCCCTCCCAAAGCTCGCGCGCCTCCTCGGCGCTTCTTGATGCGATCCCTATGTGGGCCATGCCGGTCACAACGCCGTTTCCCCGATAGTGGGGATGGGTATAATAGTGATCTTCGGGCCTGATCTGAATCAACAGTCCCTGGCAAGTGTCAGGATCAAGGAAAACGGGACTCATGCCATCCCAATCATCTTTGGGCGTAACTCCCTGGCTGGCGAGTCGTTGCATGTCGGCAATGATGTCATCCGATGCGATCGAGATGTAATACATTCCACCCCGACCGTTTGTGGATGCAAGAAACCGTCCCAAAACGCTGTCATCGCTCTCAGGTTTGCTGACCGCATAGAACATCTCGCCGATAGGAAACTCGACCGTGGTGGCGCTCTCTGCGCCTCCGGTCGGACCCTGGTTCCAGGGAGTCCGGTGCTCGTCTATGGCGAGACCAAACCCATCGCACATAACGTGCCTCGCCTCTTCCATGTCCCCTGTGACCAGGCTCACATGATGCACTCTCGTGAACGTCATATTTTCACCTCCAAAGCTGTTGCCCCGTGGGATGTTTTCTGCCAATTCAAACGGGGTGAAGTCAAGATGGATCATATCCGTTCGGATAATCTTCGGCAACGTTGGAGGTTCAGCGTTCCACAAGGATCACTCCTTGCCGCCGAGTGGCCGGAGTCGTATTATGGGCCGACCCGATGGAATTATGAAACAAACGCGCGTCATCATAGACACGTTTACGGAGGAGAGAATGTCCGAGAATAAACCAAAGGTGTTGATTACCGGAGCCAGTGGACTGATTGGCGGGTTGACTTGGCGCAACCTTGGAGACAAATACGAGTTCAGCGGACTGAATCGGCGAGCCGTGCCTGAGATACCCAACACTCAGGCTGACATCACCGACTTCGATGCCATCCTGCCAGCGTTCGAGGGCATCGACATGGTCGTCCACATGGCGAACTACACCGCCGACGAAAGCTCGTGGGACATGCACCTCAACATGGGGATCATCGGCACTCGCAACGTGTATGAGGCTGCGCGGCTGAACGGCGTCAAACGGGTCGTTCTGGGAAGCACTGGCGACACGACCACTGGCTATGAAATGGACTACCCCTACGGCGAGCTGGCCGCCGGCGAATATGACAAAGTCACCGAGCCGTGGAGGATGCTGACTCACACCGACCCGACTCGACCGAAGAGCGTTTACGGCGCCTGCAAAGTCTTCTGCGAAGCTCTCGGTCACTGGTACTCCGACAGGTACGGCATGTCGGTGCTGTGCGTCCGACTGGGCGCCGTGCTGGCTGAAAACCGTCCAACACTGAGGCGCCAGTACCCCGGCTTTTTGGAACAGCAGGACTGCGTTGATATGATCGACAGGTGCCTCAGCGCGCCCGAGTCCCTCATGTTCGATACCTTCAACGCCATCTCCAACAACGACTATCGCTGGAGGGATATCGGACACGCCAAGGATGTGCTGGGATGGGAGCCAAGCGGTCGCGCCGAGAGCTACGATCTCGAAGATCAGGGCGGATGGCATCAGGTGTTGGCTGACGACCAGGAGTTGAGACGAGATAGATGAGATACCGAGGGTGAGTCCTCTGTCATCTCCGGTCCGTCTATGTCGATCTTGCCAGAGATGGTGTCTGCCTGAAGAGTCATAATTTATAGAAATTCCGCGTGAGAACAACGACTGCCTACGTCGGAGGAGTCAAGCTGATGACGTCGAACATTCCCAGCAGGATCCAACCGTTCTGGGACAGATTCATCGCGACGGTTGACTACGACGCATCATCGAAGTTTTACGAAGCATTTCACTTTGATGACAATGAACCTGATGCCAATGCGCTGGCCAAATTGGTATTGAACGGCACAAAACAAGCCACAGCGGGGTTACTTTGGGCTTCCGAATATGACGACCAGCCCCTTCCAAAACCTGGAGACTTTAGCGTAGTGACCAACTGGGACGGGAAACCGCTGTGCGTCATCGAGACAACCCAGGTGGATGTTCGCCCTTATGAAGATGTGACGGAAGAGTTCGCCGCAGTCGACGGTGAGGGAGACGGTTCGTTGCGTCATTGGCGGGATGTTCACTGGCGTTACTTTTCGAGGGAATGCGCCAGGATTGACAAAGAGCCGGACGTTCGTATGCTGGTAATCTGCGAGCGCTTCAACGTTGTGTACCAGCCCGACGACTGAGCACTTTGACAATCAGGCGCGTGTCCCCGATAGCTCACTCACTCCCGGTGGCGCTGAATGGTCGGCCAGAATCGGCAAAGCCCTCACACGAATCCACAGTGAATTGAAAGCTGATGCTACAGATATCAAAGACGTCTTGCGACTATAATGAACTACGAATACGGACTTCAGGCGCAGATGGTGTGACCAATTCAGGAGACAACTTGTAGGTGACGGCGAATTTCTTGCTCATGCTCAACTCCGGTCCTATCTTGAGATTGGACTACATTGATTCCAGAATCGCGGGCAGGCGGAGAGAATCCCGTCCCGGTGAACCTCAATGATGGCAAGGTGGCGCCTCGCCGCTGTTATCCCTATCCTGATGTTATTTCTCGGTGCCGGCTGCTGGTGGTTAGATGATGACACTCCACCTCCCGACCCGACTCCGAGCGCAGCCACTCCTGGCGCCAGCGGAAGCCCCTCGCCGACTTTTGTGCCTGTGGCTCCTCAGCCTGTGCCCCTTTCATCCGTAATCACCGAACACCTGCCTGGTATGGCGTTGACCCAACCGGATATTGACGCAGAGTTCTCCAACCTCGTTCTCACAGGCGACGGGTATCTGTCTCCCGACGATGTTTCGAAGCACACGATCGATCCTGATGACACGGCCTCCGACCTGGAGAGCCGTGGCTTTCTCGACGGGTTCGAGAATATGTTCCAAGATTTGAGCAACCCGTTCAGCGTCACCGTGTCTGCCGACGTATATCGGTGGGACACCTCAAAATCGGCCGAGCAGTTCATCCGAACGGAGGTCTCGGACTCGCGGCGCCTGAACGGGGCCGCGCTGCAGGAAGGAATCGTCCTGACCCAGTATGAAGAACTGGAGCCTCCAAGCATTGGGACCAATGCCATCGCCAGTCGCCAGACCCTGAAGATCGACACCTTCGACTCGGAAGTCAACGTCACGTCTGCGCTCTGGCAGCGGGAGAATATCGTCGCCAGCGTTCGAGCGCTGGTGTCCATCGACATGGAAACAGCAGGCTCGGTCAATCAGTTGGCAGCAAGGATGAACGAGCGAATCGATGACGTGCTGGCGGGGAGAATCCCCGTCGTGCTCGTCCCGACGCCGCAGCCGACCCCAATACCTGATCCGCTCCAGGAGCAAAGGCTCGCATCAATGTTGCTCGAACTGGGCGACCTGCCCTCTGGCGCGGCCATCCGTCAAGAAGGCCCGCTCGACGTGTCGGGCGCGTCCGGATCATACCAACGACGGTTCATGCCCCAGGCAACAACGTTCGATCTCGGCAATTCGGAGATTACAGAGATTCAGGTAACCGTTGGTCAGTTCACCGACGCCGAGACAGCAAAGGTTCCGGTCGAAGTTCTCCGGTCGCTGGGCCCCGAAGGGGCGGGTCAGCTCATCACACAGGGATTCGTCGGCAGCACCGCCGACACCATCGGTGTGGATTTGCTGGACTTTCCAACCATCGGCGATGACAGCTATTCGCTCCTGCTCCACATGAAAACAGCCGTTGCCGACCTGGAAGGCTACCTGGTGTACTTTGCGAGAGGAACGATCCGCGCTCAATTCGTCGTCTTTGGCCTTGACGGGAAATTGAGCATGGAAGACGTCATCCCACTGGCTCGACTGTTCGATCAGCGAATTCAAGCAGCCGCGCCCTAGCGACTTCCTGAACGACAACGCTGCCTCATCGAG
>JASLRP010000587.1 GCA_030743915.1 SAR202 cluster bacterium
AGCAATATCATCCCTGATCTACGTCATTTTACTGGTGACGTTTATCGGGTATTTCGTGCCTATTACTGTCGTGTTCGGATTGTCGATTTGGATCATTCTCAAGGCCGATTTCGAGTTCAGTGGAACAGGCCCAGAGGACGACTCTGACTGACGATGTGACTGAGTTGTTGGGGTGGAGAGATAGTCTGTCCAATCAAGCTTTCCTGGGCAGGCGTCGTGCTGACCCGCCTCAGAGGCGCATCCCGACTCAGCATCTGCATTGTGGTGAACAGGCGCTTTTGTTACTGTACGGCATACACCTTTCATGACTTGGGGATGACAATGGACAGTCGCTGGTCGGAATCAGAAGCCCGCTCAATCGTCGATCAATCTGCGGAGGCGGGATTGTCTCCCGACATGGCGCTCCGAGTTTACTCCACGCGCCTTCTGGGTCAGGACTCGCAGCTTGTGCTTCACGGGGGCGGCAACACCTCGATGAAAACCACCGCCACGGATGTCCTGGGAGATGAAGTTGACGTGCTGTGCGTCAAGGGCAGCGGTTGGGATATGGGAGTTATCGAAGCGGCGGGTTTGCCAGCCGTGCGCCTCGACCCGTTGAGAAGACTCAGCGCTCTGGATGAGTTGAGCGACGAGGATATGGTGAACTTTCTTCGGACCAATCTGCTCGATAGTTCCGCTCCTAACCCGTCTGTCGAAACTCTGCTGCATGCCTTTCTTCCTCACAAGTTCGTGGACCACACTCACGCCAACGCCATATTGAGCCTGACCGATCAGCCGGACGGCGAGTCGATATGCAGGGATTTGTACGGGGATCAAATGGGAATCGTCCCGTACATAATGCCGGGGTTCGATCTTGCCCGCGAGGCGGCGCAGGTATTCGAAGCCCAACCAGATGTCGAAGGGTTGATCGCGCTCAAGCACGGAATATTTACTTTCGCGGAAACGGCGCGTGAAGCCTACGAGCGCATGATTGAGATGGTGTCACGGGCAGAGGAACGCCTCTCGAATGGACGCAAGAGTGTGTTCTCGCAGTCGGCATTGCCAGCGAGTACGATAGCTGCCGCCGATGTTGCCGCCATCGCCCGAGGAGCGTGCGCCATCAGAAACGATGCGACCGGCGAATCCGGCAAGCGTTTTGTCCTGGAATATCGAACAGGCCCTGACCTGCTCTCATACGTCAACGGCAACGACCTGGGCCGTTACAGCCAGATCGGAGTGGCAACACCCGACCACATCATTCGGACCAAAGGTTGGCCGCTGGTCGTCCCGCACCCCACCGAAGGGAAATCAGACGAGTTCAAGAGCCAGATCATCGACGCAGTGTCCGCTTACGCAGCCAGGTATCACGCTTATTTCGAGAGGAACAATACCCGACAGGCGGAGGCAAAGATCGAGCTTGATCCCATCCCTCGCGTGGTCCTGGTCCCCGGCGTTGGCCTGTTTGGAGTCGGCGCCACTCACAAGGACGCCGCCATAGCGTCAGACATTGCCGAGGCCACGATCCAGACGATCACAGACGCCGAGGCAATCGGGACGTACCAGTCGATCAGCGAGTCGGATATGTTCGACCTGGAATACTGGTCCCTGGAGCAGGCGAAATTGGGTCGGGGCAGCGAAGGGCCGCTTGCGGGTCACGTCACCGTCGTAACCGGAGGCGGGGGAACCATCGGTTCAGCCATCGCGAGGGCGTTCAGCAAAACCGGCTCTGAGGTGGCGATTCTCGACGTTGACGCAGACCTCGCTCAAGCCGCAGCGGATGGCATCGGAGTGTCCGCTACCGCTGTCGGCTGCGATGTGACAGATGGAGCGTCAGTCCGGGCTGCCTTCGATCAGATATGTGAGACCTTCGGCGGAGTGGATATCGTGGTGTCAAACGCGGGCGCTGCCTGGCAGGGCAAGATCGGCGAGGTCTCAGACGGCCTGCTGCGCAAGAGCTTCGAGCTAAACTTCTTCGCTCACCAGACAGTCGCGCAGAACGCGGTCCGAGTGATGCGACATCAAGGCATGGGCGGGGTGCTGTTGTTCAATGTTTCAAAGCAGGCTATAAATCCGGGGCTGGATTTCGGGCCTTACGGTTTGCCCAAAGCGGCGACGCTGTCACTGGTGCGGCAGTACGCCCTCGACCACGGAGGAGAGGGGATACGCGCCAACGCCGTGAACGCCGACCGCATTCGCAGTGGCCTGCTCACCGACGAGATGGTTGCTTCTCGGTCTGTGGCGCGAGGCGTCACAGAGAGCGACTACATGTCGGGCAACCTCCTGGGCCGAGAGGTAACCGCCGATGACGTGGCCCAGGCATTCGTGCATTCGGCTTTGGGAATGAAGACCACCGCGAACGTCACAACGGTTGACGGCGGTAACATCTCGGCGATTCTCAGATAGGATTTTGGCGAAGCCGTCAACTGAGCACAGCATCGTGAGGACATCGACAACATGCGGCGCTTGAATGAATTCTATTACTCGGAAATAAATTCGTGGTCCGCGAGTTTCATCTGTTCTCCCGCTACCCATACGATCGCGACTCCCACCCCTGCGCACAGTCGGTCAATCCTGCTAGAATAATTACCGCACGAAACCAACCACGCGGAGCTCGAATATGAAGATTCACGAGTATCAGGCAAAAGAGATTCTCGCCAAGTACGGCGTTCCGATTCCAAAAGGCCGGGTCGCCACAACGCCCGAAGAAGCAGCCGAGATCACTACTGAACTGGGAGGCAAGGCCATAGTCAAGGCCCAGGTTCACGCCGGAGGCCGAGGCAAGGGCGGCGGCATAAAGGTCGTGTCCTCTGCGGAGGAAGCGGCTCAGGCGACGAAAGACCTTATCGGCACGACGCTGGTCACCTTTCAGACCGGGCCGGAAGGCGCGCCCATCGGCAGCGTTCTAGTGGAAGAACTGGTCGATGTGGAGACCGAACTGTATATCGGTATGGTCATCGACGGCGCGACCGAAGGCGTGGTCGCCATTGCCAGTTCAGCCGGAGGCATGGAGATCGAAGAGGTCGCCGAGGCAACGCCGGAGAAGATTCTCCGGGTTTCCGTGGACCCGGTTCTCGGGTTCCAGCCCTTCCAGGGCC
>JASLRP010000588.1 GCA_030743915.1 SAR202 cluster bacterium
TCACGATGATCAGCCTGCTCGCCTTGATCGCGCCCAAACTGCGCCGGTCGTAATTGTCAGATTGAAATTCCCGCTCTTTCAAGTGGAGCGTTGTTCAGATATATTAGGCGAGAATCAGAAGCATACAAGAATCAAAGGACGAGGTATCCGTGAGCCAACTTTTTACACCCATAACCATCCGAGGCGAGACCATCCCCAACCGCGTGTGGGTCTCGCCCATGTGCCAGTACTCATCAGAAACCGAGGACGGACAGTGCGGACCGTGGCACGTGGTCCATTACGGGTCCAGAGCCCACGGAGGCGCGGGCTTGGTCATGCTGGAAGCCACAGCAGTGCAGCCTGAAGGCAGAATCACCCCGTGGGACCTGGGCCTGTGGTCTGACGACCAGATGGAGTCCTACGCGCAGGTGGTTGAAGCCATCCACGCCGCCGGGTCAACTTCGGCGGTTCAACTTGCCCACGCCGGACGCAAGGCCTGTCACGGCAAACCCTGGGAAGGCAGTAATTTCCTGGAGCCTGGCCAGGGCGGATGGGACATCGTCGGCCCCAGCCCCATCAAATTTGAAGACGCCTGGGGAACGCCCAATGAACTATCCATAGAGGACATCGACGCAGTGGTCGCCGATTTCGCCAGCGCGGCTCGGCGTTCGGTTGAAGTGGGCATAAAGGTGATTGAACTGCATATGGCCCACGGCTACCTGGGATGCGAATTCCTATCACCGCTGTCCAACGTGCGCCAGGACCAATACGGCGGCTCGCTGGAAAATCGAGCACGACTCACCCTCCAGATTGTCCAGGCAGTGCGAAAGGCAATCCCTGACTCCATGCCCCTGATCGTCAGGGTGTCGGCAACCGAATACATGGATGGCGGTTGGGATATCGACGAGTGCGTCCAGCTATGCCAGTGGCTCAAGGACGAGGGCGTTGACATGATCGACTGCTCCTCAGGCGGCAACCACTCCGACCAGAATCTGGAGCCGTATCCCAACTATCAGGTGCCATTCTCCTCTCGAATCAGGAAGGATGTCGATATGATGACTGGCGCGGTGGGTCTCATTACCGAGCCTCGCCAGGCCGAAAAGATACTGGCAGACGACGACGCGGACGTAATACTGATGGCCCGCGAGCTTCTTCGCGACCCGTACTGGCCCCTCCACGCTAGGGAGGTGCTGGACGATGACACGTCCACGTGGCCCAATCAGTACATCAGAGCGGCGGGCATCCCGACCATAGCCAGATAATTTCTGTATGTCCCGGAAGGACAGATTCGGGATTGCGAGAGGAGCATCAGACAAATGAAGATTACCGACATCGAGACCTTTGTCGTTGACGCCGGCCGCCGGCCGTGGCTGTTTTCAGCCGTCAGAACAGATGAAGGCATCACCGGCTACGGAGAGTTCGGCTCCGGCGGCGTTGCCCATGCGCTGGTGGGACTGATCGAAGACCTCAAGCCTATGGTCATCGGCAAGGACCCAGAGGCTGTCGAAAAACTCTACTTCGACATGTACCGCGCTCTGAGATCATCTCCCGGAGGCATTGCTCAGATGGGAATTGCGGGCATTGAGCTTGCGTGCTGGGACATCAAGGGCAAGGCTATGGGAGTGCCCGTCAATAATCTGATCGGTGGGCCGTACAGGGATAAACAGCGCGTGTACTGGTCGCACCTCGCCAGCGCGAGAGCCGGAGACCCGACCCTCGCTCCTGACAAACCCCTCAAGGACTGGGACGCCGTCGCCGCCGCCGCGCTGGAGGCCCCAGCCGCTGGATACGACGCCTTCAAAACCAACATCATCTGGCCGGGCGAGACGCCTCGTTCCATATCCCAGAGCCGCGATGGGCTGAACCACGACCAGCGGGCCGACACCGAGCTGGTCCGCAACGTCGAAAAGCAGATTTCGGTCATGCGTGAGGCGGTCGGAGATTCCGTCGATATTCTGTTGGACATCAATTACAACTTCAAGACCGAGGGAGCCATTCGGGTTGCCCGCGCTCTGGAGCCTTACAACCTGTTCTGGATAGAGCATGACAACGAAGACCCCGAAGCGCTGGCGCAACTCAAGGCGTCCACAAGCACGACCCTTTGCTCCGGGGAGCAGCACTTTACCATGCGCGAGTACCTTCCCTACTTCGAGCTACGGTCTATGGACACGGTGAAGGTGGATGTCCAGTGGCAGGGATTTGCCCCCTCCAAGAAGGTGGCCGATCTGGCTGAGACATACGAGATGAACATCGCGCCCCATAACCCGGCCTCTGAGCTTGCCAGCTTCCAGACCGTTCAGCTATGCGCCTCGGCATCCAACGTCCGAATCATGGAGTCTGACCCCGAGGGTGTTCCCTGGAGGTTCGACCTGTTCACCGAGCGTCCAGAAGTCATCGACAGCTATATGACCGTCCCCACAAGGCCCGGTTGGGGATGCGACCTCGTGGAAGATGAGGCCAGAAAACGCGCCTGGAACAAGTAGTTTGAAGAAAGCTGCCATACTGAGCCCAAGCGAAGTATCTCGTCGTTTTTAACACAAGTTTGACTCACTCACGACCAGATTCTTCACTCCGTTCAGAATGGCGAATCCTGACACCTGAAAACCTGACACCCAATTCCGAAGGAATTACCTCTCATGAAGATCACAGCTATCGAAACCATCAAGGTCCGCACCATAGGCCGGATGCCCTGGCTGTTCTGCGTCATACGCACCGACGAGGGCATCACCGGATACTCCGAGTTTGGCCAGGGGTCGTTGCACAGGGGCCTGAGCGGCCTAGTGGATGACCTCGCTGAGCGTCTGATAGGCCAGGATCCGCTGCCCGTGGACAAACTGTACATGGATATGTACCGCTGGACCCGAGCCGAGTCCGGCGGCGCGACGGCGCTGGCCATCGCTGGAATCGAGCTTGCCCTGTGGGACATCAAGGGCAAATATCACGATGTTCCGGTGTATCAACTGGTGGGCGGTCCCTTCCGAGAAAAACAGCGCGTTTACTGGTCTCATCTCGCCACCTACCGGGCGCGCAACGCAGAAATTCTGGGCAAGCCGCCACTCAGAACGATGGAAGACGTTGCCAACTGCGCCCGCGAGGCAGTTGACGCCGGCTATACGGCCTTCAAGACCAACATCATCTTCCCTGGCGAGAATCCGTCGATGATCGGCAACATGTTCTCCGGCTCCAACGACGACAATGCGCCAACCGATCTTGTTCGCCACACCGTGGAGCAGATCAGCGCCATGCGTCAGGCTGTCGGCCCCGACATCGACATCCTGCTGGACATCAACTACAACTTCAAGACCGAGGGAGCCATCAACATAGGCCGGGCGCTGGAGCCATACGACCTGTACTGGATGGAGATTGACAATGAGGACCCCGAGGCGCTGGCTCAGCTAAAATCCGCCCAGCGCACTCCCATATGTTCCGGCGAGCAGCTAAAGGGCCTGCGCGAATTCCATCCCTACTTCCGAAAGCACGCAATGGACACCGTGAAGGTGGATGTCCAGTGGCAGGGTTTCTCTCAGGCCAAAAAAGTCGCCGAGCTTGCCGAGGTCTATGAGTTGAACATCGCCCCCCACAACTACAACGGCCACCTCTCCAGCTTCCAGAGCCTGAACCTGACAGCGTCGGTCTCAAATGTCCGAATCATGGAGTCCGACGTGGACCAGGCCCCGTGGCGCGACGAGATTTTCACCAACCTGCCAGAGATCGAAAACGGATATATGACCATCCCGACCGCCCCAGGGTGGGGCACCGAACTCAACGAGGAGGCGGCCAAGAAGTACGCCTTCGAGGGATAGCATAAACGATTCAGGGGCGCTGAAATAAACGCCCCTGGATGCAGAGTTCTCCGTTGACGGAAGAGATAAATTTCTCCGAATGCAGTATCTGGTTCAAGTGATCTTTAGACTATCCCTTCTCACAAGGTTAGGCTGTTGAGGCCAGAACGCTCAAGTGACTGTGCCGGATTGATTGATTTTCAGACATGTCGGGTAGAAGCTGTTTAACTTTGACCATCTTCTCGTCATGCGTGTTTAGTGTCACCGCCGCGCTTCACACAAGTTTCTTAGACTGTCTTGGCCCCGTTTGTGGCCCCGTTTATGGCCGCGACCGAGTCCCAACTGCGTATCGACGGAAGATTTACCGCCAAATTCTTGAGCCTGCGAGCGTCGTCAACTGTTATTGTCTCCGCTCCTTTGTCAAGCAGTTGCTTCAGCAACTCCAGTTCAGCCAAATGTGCAGACTTTATCTCATGAGGCAGATCGGGTTCACTCGCAAGCATCTCCAATTTGTGCGACTTGAAACCTTCCCAAAAGGTGGCAAGACTCACATCGTCGGCGATCTGGTCGGCATGTATCTTTGGATAACAGTACATCCAGAAATCGGCCCACCTCTCTCCAATAATGATCAGTTTGGTTGTCTTTTCGAAGTCTGACTGCCAATCAATGCCTAACGTTGCCGAAAGACTCTTGGCCAGTTTGAAAACATTGACAACCCTTTTTGCGCCTCGGGGGTTGGCCGCAGAAAACCCCCAGTAATCTTCCAAGATGTTGGATTCAATTGTATTAGGCGGAACTATGGGCGGGGCCACAGAAGATACCCTTTCTTCATTTCTCCGTTCACTCGCCGTTGCTTCTGGTGGAAGCTTGCGAGCGAATCTCCCCGGAGTCCATGGAGTCCATGTTCGATCCTGAAACCATGCCGATATCTTGTTGAGCAGGCTGGGGACTGGTTCGGTTTGTCCGGACGATTCTTGTTGATCATCTTCAACCTGCGGTTTCTCATTTTCTACATCGCTGTTGGGTGACATCGACAGCATATTGCTCCAGTAGGTTTTCATGTCCTCATGCGGCATCCAGAATGGAATCTGGATTATCTTTTCCAGATATTCCATTCCTGGGCCGCCTGGATGGACAGTTTTCGGAAGCGTGCCTTGGTAACGATCCTCAACAGCCTTGACCAGCAATCTTGTATCGACCGCCATGAACACAATGAGAAAGGGCTGCTCCAGAATTATCTTTATCGCCTCCAGAACTTCGACCGCCTTGTTGGGTGGACAACGGTCCAGATCATCAATGAAGACTACAATCTTGAACGGAGCAGCCATCTTCTGGATATCCCGATTATCGTTGAGCGCATCGGTGGATTGTTCGCGCCCATTGCGCCCGCCGGCGGCTTTGTAAAGATGGCCTAGATCATCGTTGATCTCCTGTGAGAGGCCGCCTTCCTTTGTAAACACTCCTCTGCGAATATACTCCCTGAGCATGGGCGGCCCAGGGTTCCACAGAATCCAGCCAAATAGAACGACAAGCGTTACTATCGTCACTGGAGCCACTGACCCTATAGCGTCCCACCCAAGGGGGATAGGCGACCTCGAAAATAGATAAGATGTTAATAACGTGTCTAGGTTGCTCGAGGATGACGACTCTATATTCCATCTATTCCAGCTCAACCCGATAAGCTGACCGATCAAAATTGTGAACATGCTTGTCATGGCTTTGGCTCTAAGCAAAAGTGGAAATTGCCTCCACCTTCGTCCGAATACAAATCTGAAATATCGCCACGGTCTGGTCAATACCATCGGCCGTTTGCTCATTTCATCGTATATTTGCTCCATTAGCCGCGGCCACAGTGTCTCACTGTCGTTGTGCTTCCAGGGGTTGAACTCAATTGGGATGATTTCAGGTTCGTTCGTTCTTTGGGACCGTCCGCCCCGCTTGATCGACTGCCAGACTCGAAGCATACGAGATCGCTGAATAACGGGTCGTGGGGATCGATGCTCAAGGACGCTTTTGATCATAGACATGAATGACGATTTACCAGTGCCCCACTGGCCGTATATCCCGAAGGCGAACGGTGGGGATGTTGCCATAGCAAGCCTTGCAAGCGCAGCTGCTCTCGCATAAAGATTTAACTCGTCCCCTTTGCTGTCCACAACTGGCTTATCATTATCTGCTTTGGCGGCTCTGGGAAAGCTCCGAGCCATCAACTCGGGAAACGAGAACTCACCGTTCTCGCTTGAGCGCCTGGATTCGGTCATCACGTGATCCAGATCCCGGAGGTCCATATCGTCTGCTAGAATTTTCTGAATGGTCTGAAAGACTTCTGATTTTGGGTCCCTGAGCATGCCACTAAAGATATCTGTTTCACTGATTTGTTGACTGTCAAGCTCCTCGGCAATCTCCTTGGCGTAATTCAAAATATCCAGCGTCTCGCCATCAATCTCTTCTGAAAATGATTGGCGGCGAGACTTCACTTCATCGGGATCAAACTCCAGCGAGGGCAGCCTATTCAAGTCAAACCTGCGCCAAAGACTATCAGTATCGGTTTCCAATTCTGAGTGGTAGTGGATGATGAGTTGAGCAAGATCGCTGTTGGGTTCACGCACTTGTAACAGACCTGCCAATATGTGTCGATAATCGAGTGGTTTCGTCATCGTATTGCCGTCTGAATACTGTGTTCGCTCCTGGAATCTATACAATTCGGCCCATTGCATAACTTCCATTCCGTTCGGGTCAAAACTCTCCCAGGTAATCTCGTCGAGCGATTGTGACGGGTCGGCCATTTCTATCTCCATTACCTTTCCGCTCTACGCATTTGTAGGATTCGATGTATTCGTCCAGCGGTCCATTCAAAAAAGGCCAGAACAATCGACGCCGGAGACTTACAGACGCTTTGGTGAATCTTGCGCGATCAGGCAAGATCCGCGATTACATCGTCCAGACACTTTTAGCAATCTGCGCAATCACCCCAACGCAAGTCCTCTCGGTTCCGAGTTGTCGCCCAGGATGGAGAGGACGCTCAGAGCCATGATGATGAAATCCAGATACAGCGATAGCGCTCCCAATACCCTGATGCGACTGACAGTCTGAGGTTCGCCCACCGCCAGCGCTTCGCGAGTCACGGTCTTGGTCTGCTGAGAGGCATACGCAGTCAGGCCCATGAAGATGAGAATCGCCTCAAACGAAATGATTATTTCCAGGGGATTGCTGCGATCCATAGGTAAACTCGGCTCATATTGCCGATGAATGCACTGGTGATCACCGCACTAGAAGTGGTTTATGCAGTCATGTAAACTCAAAATATCACATTGATCTCCTCGCATTCGTTCATTGACGTTTCTCTCATGCCGTTCCAGCTTATCATCAGACGCCATGCACGACAAATCCTGAAACCTTCCCATCGATTGCCCACGAATGCCCATGCTGGGAACCTTAGATATCGCCGACAATGAACAACTCCTTTGAAGCGCCGACCTCGGAGAGATAATTCTGGACTCGTGAACTTCATGGTTGCATCAGCGTCGCCAGTGTTCTCATTCCTGTTCAATGTCACAGGTTAGCTGACTGCTGAAGACTGATCTCTGGCGGCTCCGATTCAGACAAAATCACCTGTAAATCTGACGCCAGTTTGCCCTATACTCTACGTCAATGCCTATCAAACAAAGAATTCGCCGGCCCAAAATCTATCGGGGCTGGTGGGTGATCTCGGCGCTGTTTCTGGCAAGCGCGCTGTCTGTGGGCGCCGGACAGTATGGCTTTGGACTGTTCATCGGACCTCTGGAGGACACCTTCGGGTGGAACCGTTCGCAGATCAGCGCATCCCTCTCTTTGACCGCCGTTGGAAGCCTCATTGCGCCCTTCATCGGGCGGATCATGGACCGCCACGGGGCCAGATATATTATGGCCGGGTCAATGGGGCTGATCGCCATCAGCTACCTGCTCCGCCCGCTTATGACCGAACTGTGGCACTGGTACGCGCTGAGCCTCATCCAGTATCTGGGCTACACCGGAGGCACGATTCTGCCTGCGGGACGATTGGTGGGAATATGGTTCCAACGCACCAGAGGCAGAGTCATGGGATTCACGGCGATGGGCGCCAACTTCGGCGGCCTGACCATGCCGCCGCTCCTGGGCCTGATACTCCCGGTCCTGATGTGGGAAGGATCGTATCTTGTCCTTTCCGCGCTGTCCGGCGTGATGATGTTGTACACGCTGGCATTCGTCAACGAAAATCCTCCCGCCTCTGAGGATGACGATGACACCGAGGAGTCTTCGAGCCAGAACGCCTCTGTCATTCTGACAGGCTGGACGCTCAAGGAGGCTCTGCGCAGCAAGGCGTTCTACGCCATCACATTGACGATAATGATGGGCACGTTCACCTACGCAGCGATCTTGCCCCAGATCATCACGCACCTGACCGACCAGGGCGTCTCGGTCAAGACCGCATCGGTGGCCCTGAGCGTGTTCGCCATATTCGGAATGACTGGCAAACTGTTCATGGGTCTCCTCGCCGAACGGATCACAGCGCGATACACTCTGATGATAAACTTCATCGGCCAGGCGACCTTCCTGATACTGCTGATGTGGGCAGGCTCGCCTGTGATCATGTGGATTGCCATCCCGCTTTACGGCTATTTCAACGGGGCCTTTGGCGCCCTGTTCCAGCTTGTGGTCCAGAACACATTCGGCATTCGACACTTCGGCAGCATAATGGGCGTCATAAACCTGACGACGATCGTCTCCTTCGGGATAGGGCCGATAATGGCGGGAGCGTCCTTCGACCTGACCGGCAGCTATCGCGTCGTGTTCATCATCGTGTCCGTAATGTTCCTCATCGGCGCAGTGTCGCTGACCCAGGCGGGCGTGTCAGAGCGTCAACCTGCGACGGGTGAAGATTCGGACTGAGGATAGGCTCGGTTCGGATCACGATTTAGCGCCGGTAGTATATGCATATCAACAGCGGCGGATTTCCAGTGCGCCGTGTTAGAGTGTTGATGTTTCTGCTTGCGCAGGTGATCAATTTCTGTGGATAATGTGGGCTGAGCATAACTGTCACCGATAACCTGCGTTTGATGGAAGGGTGATTAGGCGATGAACATCGAATTTGAATTCGACGCTTTCCTTAGCCACAGTTCCAAAGACAAGGATGTCGTCCGAGCGTTGGCGGAGCGGCTACAACAGGATGGGGTGCGCGTTTGGCTGGATGAAAATGAGATCAAGCCTGGCGACCCGATCAGCCTCAAGATACAGAAGGGGATGGAGCAGTCCCGAACGCTCCTTATGTGCATGTCGCCGGATTACTTCGACTCGGAGTGGGGCACGCTGGAGCACCACACCCTGCTCTTCCGCGACCCCACCAACTCCCAGCGCCGCTTCATACCGGTCCTCATTGCTGACTGCGATCCGCCCGACATCATCGCCCAATTCCTCTACATCGACTGGCGTATGCCTTCCGACGAGGCATACGATGGGCTCCTCGGTGCATGCCGAGGGGATGAGCCAGAATCAATGGAACAACCAGAACTGGAAAAGCGAGCTTCTGGGGAATTGATGGTATTGGAAGGTCATATGGATTCTGTCTGGGGCGTGGCTGTCACGCCTGATGGCAAAACCGTCATCTCGGGTTCAGATGACAACTCACTGAAAGTGTGGGACCTCGAAACCGGTCAGTGTCGCGCTACCCTTGAAGGACATTCTGGTTTCATCTTTAGAGTTGCTTGCATTCCCGGTGGCAAATTCGCTGTATCGGGTTCAAGTGACCGGTCATTGAAGGTGTGGGACCTCAATTCGGGTCGATGCCACGCAACATTAGAAGGACATTCCGAAGCGGTCACAAGTGTAGCCGTCACGCCCGACGGCAAAACCGTCATATCTGGTTCATACGACCGTTCATTGAAGGTGTGGGATCTCAATTCGGGTCGATGC